>JAZQOD010000181.1:0-7034 GCA_045627685.1 Prevotella sp.
TCCTCGCAACCAACGAGCTCAACGAGCATCATCTTTGCCCAGAAGTTGTAGAGGTGAACGAGAAGACCACCAAGGACGATGAGACCAAGAACGAGCATGTTCTGTGAAGCCCACTCTACCTTTGCTGGCTTGTCAGTCACAGCATAACGGTTGTTACCACGAGCCTTACGGTTCTGAATAGTCAGAATGAAGGCATAGAGAATGTGAAGAACTGCAAGTGCAGCAAGACCGAGTGTTGCCACTACAGCATACCAGTTTGCACCAAGCAATTCGCAGATAGTGTTGTAAGCCTCTGCAGAGAACAGAGCAACAACATTCATTGACATGTGGAATGTCAAGAACAGAATAAGTGCCAAACCTGTTACAGACATGATCACCTTTCTGCCAATAGAAGAATTAAATAACCACATAAATGATTGAAAATTAAAATATTTAAACTATAAAATGTTATTGTTCACACCGTAGATCTTCTTCAAGAAGATTTGTTTAAGTAGTTCGAAATAATACCTTTTAGGTATAGCTATACTCTTTCTAGTCTGCAAAAATAATATATTTTAGGGAGAAATGAAAATTTTTCAGGAAAAAAATTGCATATTAAGTGCATTCTTTTCTCAACGCACTCCCGTTGAAAGTGAAAAGTGAAAAGTGAAAAATGAAGAATTATAGTCACTTTCGGAAGAGAGTCTGCCCGTAGGAAAAGCAAATAAAATCCCGATGAAATGGGCGAAAAATGAAGAAATCCCTTATCTCCACCCATATCAAAGACATGAGGGAAATAAGGGATTTCCATCCTGAAAAACAACCTTAATAACCTAAATGAAAGACTTATGCTTCCTTTTATATAAAAAGCAAATTCTTCAATTCAGGCAAAGTTATTTCTTCAATTCCTCTGGATACCCAGGCATTGCACCGTTCTGGGTGCAGACAAAGGCACTTACCTTCACTGCACGGTCCTGTGCCTCGGCCACTGGCAGACCGGCAAGGATGGCTGCACAGAAGGCACCTGTGAAAGAGTCGCCGGCTCCTACTGTATCGGCCACCTCTACCTTCGGTGTGCGCTTGAAGGTGATGCCGCGTGGAGTGATTACATACGAACCGTAGGCTCCGCAGGTGAGGATGATCATCTGCAGACCGAACTCCTTGATGAGTTCCTGGCACTGGTCCTCGAACTCCACAATCTGCAATGGCTGCTCCGAGGTTGCCTGGCGTACTGGCTTCAAGCCGAACAACTCTGCCACGATGACAATCTCATCGTCGTTGATCTTCAATACGTTGCAGCGCTTGAGTGACTCCTCGATGACTTCCTTTGAGTACCACGACTGGCGAAGGTTGATGTCGAAAACCTTCAGTGTGCCGAGCTCTGGCATTGTGTCGAGGAACTTGTACACTGTCTCGCGGGTTACAAGGGTACGCTGGGCCAGTGAGCCGAAGCATACGGCGCGGGCGTTCTTTGCTATCTCCTCGATGGCTGGTGTCCAAGGGATGTTGTCATAGGCCACGCCGAGGCAGATGTCGTACTGTGGGATACCGTTGCCTGAGAGGGTTACCTGCACTGTGCCGGTTGGCTCTGCAACTTCCTCAAGGTGGTACTTCAGTGATGGCACTCCGCTGAGGATCTCCTTGATTTCCTCGCCGTTGGCGTCGTTGCCGATGGCTGACACTGCGATGCCGTTCAATCCGAACTGGCTTACATGATAGGCGAAGTTGGCTGGTGCTCCGCCGAGTTTCTTTCCGTCAGGGAGACAATCGAAGAGGATCTCTCCCAATCCTACTATATAATCTTTCATATAACTTTACTTTAACTTTGGAATGTATGTGAACAGATATATTACACCTACTGCCATGCAGAGTACTGCGCCTGCCTGGCCCATTGCGTCTGAGGCTACACCCATTGCCAATGGGAACAGGGTTCCGCCGAACAGACCCATGATCATCAGACCGGATACTTCGTTGGCCTTCTCTGGAACTGCCTGCAATGCATTGGCGAAGCACATAGAGAAGATGTTAGAGTTGCCGTAGCCTACCAATGCGATTCCTGCGTAGAGCATCCACTGGCTCTGGCCTGCGAACATGCATACCATTGAGAGGGCCATGCAGATGACTGAGATGATGAAGAAGTACTTGGTCTTCATCACGCGGTGTAAGAACGGACCGGGGAAGCAGCGGATGGTACGGAAGATGAAGTAGAGGCTTGTGGCGAACGCTGCCTCGTTCAATGTCATGCCGAGGCGCTCCATGAGGAGCTTCGGTGCTGTGGTGTTGGTTCCTACGTCGATTCCCACATGGCACATGATGCCGAAGAAACTCAGAAGCACGATTGGTGTGCCGAGGAGTTTGAATGCCTCCACGAACTGTGTGCCTACGCCCTTGCTTACCTCATCGCTCTTTGGTTCCTCGATTTCTATCGATGCGAGCACGGCTGTGGCGAGGATGCCTACAACGAGGAAGATGGCGAAGAGGATGCGCCAGTTGTAGCCGAACGATGGGATGACGGCTGTGGCGCCCCACATTGCGAGGTATGGTGCGATGAATGAGGCGATGGCCTTGATGAACTGGCCGAAGGTCAAGGTCGATGCGAGGTTGCCGCCTTTCATCACGCAGGTTACGAGTGGGTTGAGGGATGTCTGCATCAATGCATTGCCGATACCGAGCAAAGAGAATGCGCAGAGCATGATTGGGAAGGTCTCGCCGAAGAGAGGGAGAACGAGTGAGAATACTGTCACGAGGAGTGACAGGAGAACGGTCTTCTTACGGCCTATCTTGTTCATCAGAACGCCGGTCGGCACTGAGAAGATGAGGAACCAGAAGAATACGAGCGATGGGAAGACGTTGGCTACGGAGTCGCTCAACTGGAGGTCTTCCTTCACATAGTTGCTTGCTATTCCTACAAGGTCAACGAAGCCCATGCAGAAGAAGCAGAACATCACTGAGATGATGGCGAATTTATTAGATTTCATGAGAGTTTTAGTTTAATAGCAAAATGGATGCCCAGCAAGTTGTTACACCGCTGAACACCCATTTTAGTTATTGATTAAATAGACATCAGATAGTCGATACAGTTCTTAGCAAACTTCAAGATGTTATCCTGCTGTGAGTTGTTCTTTGGTGTAGCGCTCTTATCTGGAGTACCATCTGCGTTCTTCATAGAGAACTCGAAACCACCATTACCAATACAGAGGATTGAACCACCATTCTTGTAGCCGTTAGGAGCCTGTGGAGCTGCCTTAGCCTCCCAGACGTTGAGCTGCTGGAGCTGCTCCCACTGGCCATCCCATGTACCGAGTGGATAGATACCATGCTGCTTGGTAAGTTCATCGTAGCAAGCATTTGTATGGATATCGAAGTCAGCACCTACGAGTTTGCTCTGGATACCTGCAAGACAGAAGTTGTGGTCCTCGGTCCAACCTGGAGCCTTACAAGGAACGAGACGACGACCGCTATCCTCGGTCTCGATCTTCATGCCCTTGAATACTGGGTGGAGAGTATAGTTCACAACATGATCGTCGCCCTTGAATGCAGCACCCATCTTCCAGAGGTCAGGGTTCCAGCCACCAGGGCCACAGTTGATTGAACGGCCATCACCACCAGCATCCTTCATCATCTGGAGGTCAAGGCGCTCGATGTAGCCAACATAAGCCACAGCGTGCTGCCAGAGGAGGAGGTTACCACCGTCCTGAACGAATGCCTTAACGAATGGAGCAGCAGTCTTGGCTGTCTCAGCACCCTTGAGATCCCAAACATCAGCCTCGTTGCCAGTCTCAACATCGAACATCCAGAAGAGCATACGATATGGAGAGAGGTCGTTAGCAGAGTGGATATCACCGAAGTAGATGAACTTGCCCTCTGGGTAGTTCTCGTGGAACCAGAGCCATGCAGAAGCCTCATCATCGTCGCCATCGGCAACACATGCCTCAGGAGTTGCATACTGTGAAAGGAATGCAAACTTGGTCTTACCGATAAGGAGTGAAGCAACAACTGGGAGCGACTTACCCTCAGCGTTTACAGAAACAACCTCAACGGTCCATGTCTCGCCGAACTTGACATCCTTGATTACCATGCTCTTCTCAGAAGAAGCGAATGTCTCGGTCTTCTTAGAAGCCTCATCCTTGTAGTAAGTAACCTCGTAGTTTGTAGCGTCAGCACTTGGAGTCCAAGTTGCCTCGAGGTTCTGTGTAACACCGTCAGCGAGTTCAACCTGCTTGAGAGCGAGGTCGCCAACCTTCTGAGCACCCTTGCGTGTGTACTTGATTACAGTACCAGGCGAGAGAACCTCAGCACCATCAACAAACTTCTTGTACTTGAGGAGGAACTCGTATTCAACACCTGTCTCAAGGTTTGAAACAGTGAAAGAGTTGCCGTCCTGCTTTGTGAGTTCCTGCTGCATGCCCCAGTCCTTGTAAACAGCGACATACATATCAGCACCATTGTTGGCAGGAGTCCAAGAGATGGTATAGTCGTAGTTGTTGGTACCACTTGGACCACTTGTGATTGTCGAAGCATCTGGAGCCGAGAGAATCATCTCACCAGAGCCTGCAATATCTCTATCCTGGCAAGCAGTGAATACAACTGCTGCCAAGAGAGTTAATACGATGGATGTTATCTTTTTCATTGATTTATTCTATTTTTTAGTAACCCTTATTCTGGTGATAAAGACCAGGAACATAGTTGATCTGGTTAGAAGCGATTGGGAAGTACTCGTTCTTCTCCTTTGTGAAGTGAGCACCCTTGAGGTAACCTGCATAAGCCTTACCCTCGTACTTTGACTCGCTCTCCTCTGCAAAGTATGTGTTCAGAGTTGAAGAAAGCATACCCCAACGACGGAGGTCGAAGAAACGATGGCCTTCCATAGCGAGTTCAAGACGACGCTCCCAACGGAGTGCCTGACGAGCATAATCCTTGCTTGGGAAACTGCCATATTGGGTAATCTCACACTGCTCAGCAGCGTAGTCAACATAATCCTTGATAGAGTTAGCGGCACGCTCACGGATAGCGTCGATGATGAGAACAGCCTGATCGAGATTATCGAGCTCAATCTGAGCCTCAGCCTTCATCAACATTACGTCGGCAGTACGGAATACATAGTCGTTTACACCGAATGCCTGCCATGGGTTGTCGTAGTCCTCACCCTTTGAACGCTGTGGAACCTCCTTCATGCTGGTGTAGAAACCATAGTCGGCAGGGTTACGGCTGTTGTCCATTGTGAGTGTGTACTGCTCCTCATACTTGTAAGGGAATGTAGGCATACCAACAGTGTGGAAGAGACGTGGACCCCACTTCTGACCTGTAGGAGCCTGGTTCACAGGATAAGTGTTGTGGTCAGCATTGTAGTCGTCGAACATTGGAAGACCGTTCTTTGTCTTGAATGCATTGACAAGGTTCTGCGATGGCTTGTGGAAGTCCCAACCGCAAGACCAGATTCCCCAACAACCGTTCAACATATTCGACCAGTTAGCACGGCCGAACTTTGTACCATCGTCAGCCTTGTTAGAGTGCTGAACAGCGAATACGCTCTCCTGAGAGTTCTTGTGGTTGACCATGAATACATCGCCGAAACTTGGGAGGAGACCATAGCCGTCAGCAAGTACTGCATCACAATACTCCACAACCTTTGACATCTTTGACTTGTCAACATGTGAGTAGCCAGTGTTTGACTCATAACCGTCGCCGTAAGCCCAGTTGAGGTAAACCTTTGCAAGGTAAGCAGCAGCGGCAGCCTTTGTAGCACGACCAGTCTTGCCAGGAGCCACATTGTCGAGATTTTCATAAGCAAACTGGAACTCGTCAGCGAGGAACTGCATTACTTCCTCGTGTGATGACTGCTTTGTAGCCTCAACAGTTGCATTGTCCATACCCTCCTTTACGAGTGGTACCTCATACCACATCTGCTGCAACTTGTAATAGAAATGTGCACGGAGGAAACGAGCCTCAGCAAGGAGATGAGTAGTATTGTCGTTCTGAGTGCCTTCCTGGATAGCCTGGATAGCACCGTTGCAACGAGAAATTGCTACATAGAGACGATACCAGAGTTCGTCGAACTCACCACGGTCGTTGGTAAGTGAAGAGAAAACCTCCATTGGGTGGTAGCCTGTATCACCAAGACCACTACCGCCTTTGTAACAGTCGTCGGCCGACATATCACCGTAAGGCCAGAGATTGAATGGGTATGAGTACCAGTCATCGCCCATAGCAGCATAAGCAGCCACTACAATATTATCAGGATTCTGGAAAGCAGTTTCCTGATCAAGCATTCCCTGTGGCTTTGTATCGTCAACGCTACATGATGTAACGGCGAATGCAAGCAGGAGGGTTGTTATATATAAATGAATCTTCTTCATTGTTATTTATCTATTATAGATTTTTATAATTATCAATTGTCAATCAACCTTGATAAAGGTTTCTTAGAATCCCAACTGCACGCCTAATGTGAATGAAGCAGTGTGTGGATATGCGAATGAAGGGTTCTCAGGGTCGGTACATGTGAGTGAACCTGACTTGATTGTCCAGAGGTTCTCACCTGAAACGAATACGCGAGCCTTGTTGAGAAGGAGTTTCTTCAAAGTCTTGTTGTCAAGAGAGTAACCCAACTGCAATGTGCGGAGTTTAGCGTAAGAACCGTTCTCAACGAAGTATGTAGAGAGACGACCCTCGTCAGCACTGTTGCTCAATGTCAAAGCAGGAATTGAAGAACCAGTGTTGCCTGCATGCCAAGCGTCGAGCAAACGGCTACCCTTGTTTGAACCTGGGTCAGTGATTGACCAGAAGTCGGTCTGGTACTTCTGAGAGTTGATTACATCAACACCAGCAACACCCTGCCAGAACATATTGAAGTCGAAGTTCTTCCATGCCAGGTCGATGTTGAGTCCCCATGAGAAGTTTGGTACTGGATTGAATATCCATGTACGATCAGCCTCTGAGATACGACCGTCACCATTGAGGTCAGCATACTTGAGACCACCAACACGAGCTGCTGGCTGTCCTGCTGAGATAACCTCCTCACGGCTCTGATAGAGACCTTCAACTACATAACCGAGGAG
>JAZQOD010000182.1:0-6422 GCA_045627685.1 Prevotella sp.
CGATCCTGACCAGATGGCTCTTATTGAGTGTGAGTTTAACAGCGTCACTGCTGAGAACGATATGAAACCAGTGAGCGTTCAGCCAAAAGAAGGCGAATGGGACTGGGAGAAGGCCGACCGCATAGCAAACTTCTGCCGTGAGAAAGGCATCAAGATGCGTGGTCACTGTCTGTTGTGGCATAACCAGTTCTGCGATTGGATGTTCTACGACAAGAAGCATAACCTCGTAAAAAAAGAGGTGCTGTTCGAGCGTATGCGCAAACATATTAATACTGTAGTGAACCGCTACAAGGATGTTGTATATGGTTGGGATGTTGTGAACGAGGCTATCACCGACGACCCTCGTGCTGCACAACCTCTCCGCGAATCGACATTCTACAAGATCTGCGGCAATGATGAGTTTATCCGTAAGGCTTTCGAATATGCCCACGAGGCCGACCCAAAGGCAATACTTTTCTACAACGACTATAACGAGTGCGACCCGGTGAAGCGTGATCGTATCTATAATCTCGTGAAGAGCATGAAGGACGCCGGCGTTCCTGTGAACGGCATCGGTATGCAGGGCCACTATAACATCTACGGTCCTTCGGAGAAGGATTTCGAGGATGCTCTCGTGAAATATTCCGGTCTGGTGGATCATGTCCACATCACCGAACTCGACATCCGTATCAACACAGAGATGGGTGGCCAACTTCGTTTCAACCGTGGCGAGGGCATCAAGGTGACCGATGATATCAAACTGCTCCAAGAGACACAGTACGACCGTTTGTTCCGTATCATGCGTCGTCATCACGAAAAACTCGATGTTGTTACATTCTGGAATCTCTCCGACCGCGACTCATGGCTCGGCGAAGGCAACTACCCTCTACCATTTGATGTGAACTACAAACCAAAGAATCTGTATAAGGTGCTCAATGGCTTTGATGCTTCGGTTGACAATGCCGTTATCAAAGAGGACTTCATGCCAACAGCAACCTGCCAGCCTCGTCAGGAATGGCCAAAGGTGAACTCACAGGGATATGTTCGTTTCCGCATAGAGGCTCCACAGGCAAAGTATGTTATCTGTTCTGCTGGTTGGGGAGGCGGTATGAAGGGTACTGTTCTCCGCAAGCAGGAAGATGGTTCGTGGATGGGCACAACACTCATTCCTGAGGATGAGGGATTCCACTACTACACAGTGAATATCGATGGTGCGCAGGTTCTCGACCCAGGTACCAACAGTTATTACGGCGGTGCACGCTGGATGTCGGGCGTAGAAGTTCCGGCCCATGATCAGGCGTTCTATGCCAACCGCACAGATATTGAACACGGCACAATGCAACTCGTGAACTTCTACAGTGCAAGCACCAACCAGATGCGTCAGGCTTATGTATATACTCCTGCCGGTTACGGTTCGCTCGACAAGAAGAAGCGCCAACAGCGTTACCCAGTGCTTTACCTGCAGCACGGCTGGGGAGAGAACGAGACTTCATGGCCAGTACAGGGCAAGACAGGCGAGATTCTCGACAACCTCATTGCCGAAGGAAAATGCGAACCAATGCTCGTCGTTATGACTTACGGCATGACCAACGATATCAATATCGGTGGATTGCGCAACTTCAAAATTGAGAATTTCCAGACAGTGCTCGTTGACGAACTGATACCTTATATCGATTCACATTTCCTCACCAAGGCAAATCGTGAGAATCGCGCTATGGCTGGTTTGTCGATGGGCAGCATGGAAACTCACGCTATCACTTTGAACCGTCCTGAGGTGTTCGGCTATTGGGGATTGTTCAGCGGTGCCACATACACAGTCGAGGAGGTTGACAAGGTGCAGAAGCCAATGCTCATTTTCACATCGACCGGTGGTAAGGAGAATCCGAAACTCATCAACGACCGTACTGACACCCTCAAAGCAGCCGGTTACAATGCAGTACCTTATGTTAGTCCTGGCACCGCTCATGAGTTCCTCACATGGCGCCGCAGTTTGAAGGAGTTCGTTCCATTGCTGTTCAAATAATAACGATTGCAATAAATAGCACCAACAATAATAATCCCTGGTTCATGACGAGCCAGGGACTTTTTTATTGATTCTCAAAAGGATTTATCGGTTCAAGTATTTCTTGCCGTTTTTGATGAGGACACCTTTAGCATTTGCGTTCACACGCTGCCCGGCAAGGTTATAAACACAGTCATCGTCATGGTCATCGTTATCGTTAATATCAATCACTCCTGCAAGTTTGTCAGGATCAGTGACAGTGGCTTTCTTCAAGGTTATTCCCGTACCGTGGACGATAAGTCCGAGTTGGGCTATCTTGTCGTAGTTGGCTTTCGGGAACGTGAAGACTGTCACATGATCGGTGTTGGCTCCACTGTTGTAAACTCGACTCGGATTGAAATCGGCATAGTATGTCTTACCATCAACAATGAAACTTGTTTTGTCCGACCAGTTACCATAATACAACTGGATATCATCGCCCGAATAAGCCGTCTGGGTATAGGTCAGTTCCAGTTCGCACTTCTCACCGGCATTCTTGAATACCGGGGCTTCGATATTGATGCCACTACCCCATCCGAGAGGCTTTGATCCTTCGAAACAGACAACCACCGCCGGCTGTTCATATTCTGGCCATTTGCCGTTGAAATCCTCACCATGATAAGACTTTGCCAAGCGTTCTGCAAGGTCAGGTTGGCTGAAAGCAGGGAATGTGCGGAATGTTCCATCGGTGAGCCCCATCCAATAGAATGTGCCCATATCATTGGCCTTCATCTGCTTAACGAAATAATCAGCAAAACTGAACATCACATCCCTTCGGATATCATAATCCGTCTTACCATCGCCACCATCGACATTGGCTGTACCCCACTCACCTATGATAACAGGAGCGCCCTTCGACACAAGGTGGGTTTTCAATGCGTTGATGGTCTGGTCAACACCGGCCTTGATAGAGGAAAGGTCATTGCTTGAGATGTCAGGATAGGTGTGAACCTGGAATATCAGATGGTTCTGCACATTATCCTCAGGCAGATTCATCTGCGACAACGGATCAGAAAGATGCGAATTCCATGTGCCAGCACCACAGCAAGCACCGTAGGTGTTGACAACGAGATTACGCTGGGCATTGTTGCCATCGGTGTTGCGGACGGTATTCACGAACAACTGTGCGTAACTGTTGATGGCATCGTAAGCCGACTTAGCGATGTTGGCGTCGTATCGGTTTGAAGTATTGAATGAAGCGAAGCACCATGAACTCTTAATGTCGAGCATCTCGTTGTAAGACTCGAACAGCAAGTGCTCATCGTAATCCTTGAACTCCTCGGCAATCTGCTTCCACAGATACTCATAACGGTTCTTCACATTGTTGTAGGTATCCATATCGGCTTTGAGCCATGATGTCCAGCTATCATTGTCAGCGCCAGTATCGTGGTGAACATTGATGATGCAGTAGAGTCCCGACTCAATTACCATATCCACCACCTCGTGAACACGCGCCATCCAAGCCTCGTTCACCTTACCGTCCTTTGTCATGTGGTTATACCATGTCACTGGTACGCGGATTGCTCCGAAACCAGCCTCTCGCATCATCTCGAAGAGAGGTTTTGTGGTAGGTTTCTGTCCCCAGCAGTATTCAGAGTCGAGTCCCTGGCAGTTCCAATAGGCATCGCTGTTTACATCGTTAGACCTAGAGCTGTTGGCATCAAGGGTATTACCCAGGTTCCAGCCAAGGCCCATATTCTTAACTGCCTCGGTTGCTGTTTCTATGCTTTGTGCACTGCATGACAATGAGCCACCGCCCATAAAAAGAGCGATGGCCACTATTGTTGTTGAGATGATTCTATTCATTAATTACTATTTTTTAGGGGCACTGTTATATACTGACTCAATAGTATAGTTAGCGTCTGTGCTTGTAGCTGCTTTTACCATTGTGTTAATGAGGGCCGGAGTATTAAGCGCTCCATTCTCGTGGTTGATATACCAGAAGCATTCGCCACCACCACCTTCGCCTTGGTCGTTGTTATTATTATCCCACAGCATCATTGGAATTCCTGCAAAATATGATGTACGGCAGATATACTCCATGAAGTAAGTACGGAACGGTTCGTCCTCAGCCTTCTCGCGTGTTTCGCATCCGAACTCACCGAAGTAGCAAGGAATGCCCTTGTCAACAAACTCCCTCTTGAGTTTTGCGAACATATTCTTGACTGCATTCTCCTCGTTGTCATTGCCACGATAGGTATGGCCCCAACGTCCTACCTTCCCCTCTGTACAGAAGTTGAAAGGATCGTAGGTATGAACTGCTACCATGATATGCTTAGCAGGGTCATTAGGAATCTTGAGCAGATGTTTGTCACCAGAAGTGAAGGTTGGACTTGCACAGAATCCTGGAACACCAATCCAGCGGGTGTCATTGTTGCCTCCTGTTGAACGGATGGCATTTACAGCAACCTGGTTCCACTCTTCCATAAGGGTGTAAACAGGTTTGTAGTCGAAACCATTCTGCCAGCCCCAAGCATCATCATGAAGTTCGTTGAAGGTCTCGAAGAGCAGTTTCTGGTCATAATCCTTATAGTATTCAGCAATCTGTTTCCATGTAGCAACGATACGCTCCTTGATCTTTGTATTTGTGTCGGCATTGGCTGCCGCAGTGATGATATCCTGCCAATACTCATCATGGTGGGTATTGAGAAGAACATAAAGACCAGCCTTCAATGCCCAATCCACATTCTGCTGGACTTCCTTCATATAATTTTCGGCAATAGTGAACTTACCATCATTCATATCCTGGTAAGGTCCCCATGTCACACACATTCGAACAGTCTTGATGCCATAAGAAGCGAGGTTGGCATAGAGTTCCTGTGTAGGGCGCACACCATCCCAATAAGGAGGGTTACCCCAAGTGATACGATAGTTGCCGGCAGCATTGTTGCCGTCGTAAGAATCGAAATGGTTGCCAAGATTCCAGCCGAAGCCGAGGGCCTGAACAAGTGTCGAGGCGGATATCTCTGTTTCTTCTGCTACTGGCTTATTTGTATTGAAATTAAGTTCGAATTTTGGGGCAGTGCGATTTGGATTGCTGAGATCGACAACGGTTCCCGAAGGAATCACAAGATGATAGTTCTGGTTTACATCCAGATCTACATCAATCTCGATAGCAGTAGTCTTTGCACTGCGGTGGACATTGATTTTTGTGCCATTGAGCATTACTGTTGCTCCATCAGGCACCTTGATGTTTGTTGGCTTATAGTCAAACTCTATTTTCGTAACGCGTGATGCATCAACAGTCTCACCTTCCTGGATTGACGATGACGCAAGTACGATATCTTCCTTGATGGTTGGTTCCTTCTCCTCGGAATCACCACAAGCGGTAATTGTCATGGATAAGAAAAGACCGCAAACGCAGGTCATTAAGGACAATAACTTTTTCATATATATGCAATAAGGTAAAAAGAGTCGGAGACCACCCTTGACGAAGTGATCTCCAACTCATATTTTCAGAGATTAATTACTTGTAGAAGAGTTTCAACGGAGTGTAGCCGCTACCAGTGAAGAGGAGATGCTGCTCGTCGAGAACATCGAGGAGTGGGTCACCAGCGAAGTTTATCTCGATGGTGTAAGTGCCATCACCGTTATCAACGATACGGTCGCTACCGGTAGTGATGTCCTCACCTGTCCATGTTGTTGACCACCAACCAGAAGTGATACGCATCTGTACCCAGTCTGAGCCCTTTGCTGTGAGGTAGAAGGTACCAGTCTTGATAACTTCCCAGTCAGCAGCAGAGATTTCTGCAATACACTCGTTGTTGCCATCGTGGCCTTCGAGAGCGAAGCGATATGTACCGTTCCAGTCAACAGCACCAGCAGAGCCGTCACCCTCCCAGATTACTGTCTCCTTAGCGCCACCATCGCCACCGTCAACCCATACCTGCTTCTCCTGGTAGATTTCGAGGAGGTCGTAATCCTGACCAGTGAAGAGCAAGTGCTGAACATCGATGAGATCGAGGAGTGCCTGGTCGTTAGAGAGGTTGAGCTCTACATAGTAGTTGCCCTTCTCATCCTGCTCGATGAAGTCATTGAGACTCTCAAGGCCCATGTAGTTAGTGCTCCACCAACCTGTTGTGACACGGAGGTTCACCCAATCAGCCTTCTTGTTGATAGCGATACGGAATGGTTCTGTCTTGAGTTTCTCCCAGATTTCAGCAGGGAACTCGTAGCAGCACTCATTCTGGCTGTCACCACCTTCAATACAGAAACGATACTGGCTGCTCCAGTTGATATCACCGAGTGTACCGTCGTTCTTCCAGAATGAATCGCGTACTGTCTCGAAGTGACCTTCGCCACCGTCAACCCATACCTTATCAATAACATAGAGACCAAGAGGAGTATAACCGCTACCAGTGAAGAGCAGATGCTGCTCATCGAGGAGATCAAGGATAGGATC
>JAZQOD010000183.1:0-9620 GCA_045627685.1 Prevotella sp.
GTGAGCCACCAAACTCCATACCCTTACCAGTAAGTACACCACTGAACTCACGCGTGAGCTTCTTGTACATACCAAACATGTAACCAACCTCGCGGCCACCAACACCGATATCACCTGCTGGAACGTCGCAGTCAGCACCAATGTGGCGATGGAGTTCCTGCATGAATGCCTGGCAGAAACGCATTACCTCAGCGCTTGACTTACCACGTGGCGAGAAGTCAGAACCACCCTTTGCACCACCCATTGGGAGAGTTGTCAATGAGTTCTTGAAAGTCTGCTCGAATGCGAGGAACTTCAAGATACCGAGGTTTACTGACTTGTGGAAACGGATACCACCCTTATAAGGACCAATCACATTGTTGTGCTGGATACGGTAACCCATGTTTGTCTGATAATTACCCTTATCGTCCATCCATGTTACACGGAACTGGTAGATACGATCTGGAATACAAAGACGCTCGATGAGGTTTACCTTCTCAAATTCTGGATGCTTGTTGTACTCTTCCTCGATAGTGGTAAGTACCTCTTCTACTGCCTGATGGTACTCAGGCTCATTTGGGAATCTCTGCTTGAGAGTTTCAATTACTTCAATTGCTTTCATAATTTACAATTTTGTCTGTGTTATTATTGTTATCCTAAATTTGTAATGCAAAGGTAATAATATTTTTGTAAATATGAAAGTTTTTTATGAACTTTTGTTTCAAAAGCAACATTTCTTTTGCGATATATGAAAAAAGTGATATAAAACAAGCGAAAGTAACAACTTTTTTCTATTTGTTGGCTATTTATAATACCATAATGTAAACAATAAAAAAGAGATATTGCCTCATGACAACACCTCTTTATATATATAATGTGTATTTTTGCAGCCGAGATGGGTTATGCATTTTGCTGTGAACTCTTGGCTATGTCTGACAGTACAAGTCCGGCGAGAGTGAAGCCGAATATTCCTGTGATGTGAGCCAGCGAGCCGTTTATCTGGGCTTTGCTTTCATTCCAATCATGAGTTGGCGCTTTATCACCGTCGGTGGATTCAGTCTTTGGTTCATATACATCGCCAAGATTCTGCATTGGTAGTTCTTCGCTATAAACACAAAGGAATTTTCGGCCGGGCTTGAGACCTCTCTGTCTCATTCTCTTTCTTAGTGCGGCGCCTAACGGGTCGTTTCTAACCTTCCAGAATTCCGCAACAGTAATCTTTGTTGGGTCGATTCTCAATGCTGCTCCCATAGACGAGAATAGAGTAGGGCGATGTCCTCCGTTCTCCTCTGCTTTGATATTGGTAGTGTGGATAATCAGTTGGATTTTATCCTTCAGCGAGTCAATAGCATCGATTACATAATCGTAGTCTTCTATATGGAAGGAATCTGCAGTCTCCTTTTCATATATCATCTGCAGAGCATTGATATCTGCACATGGACTTATTTCTAGCAGACGCTTTTTGAGAACCTCTACCTTTGGTTCGCCTATGGTTTTTGTTGTAGCCATCAATTGTCTGTTGCAATTGGAAATCGCCACACAATCGCTGTCCACGATGGTGAGATGCATTATTCCTGTTCGTATCAAACTTTCTGCACACCATGAGCCAACACCGCCCACTCCGAAGATTATCACTCGTTTTGAACGGATGTTGTCAAGTCCTTCTGAACCAAGTAAACGCTGTGTACGGGTAAACAATGATTTTTCTAGTTCTTCCATATTATAGTAATGATGTAGCGCTGATGATGCCGGTAATAGAAAAAATAAGGAGATGACTCAAAAGTTGGTCACCTCCTTTATGGTCATTAATAATGCGAATCTCCTTTATCCCAGATATTTCATGAGAATCTTTGCGTTGCCCGAATCACGGAGTTTTGCAATTGATTTCTCTCGAATCTGACGAACACGCTCGCGAGTAAGGCCCAATTGATCGCCTATCTCCTCGAGTCCTTTCTCATGGCAACCTATACCGAAACATTCACGGATGATGGTTATCTCTCTGTCTTTCAGGACTTTGTTGAGCACATTGTTCAATTCGAGTGCCATTGACTCATGGTCAACCTGACGGTCGGTGCGTGAGTCATCGCTTGAAGGCATGACATCCAGCATACAGTTGTCCTCTCCATCCTGGAATGGGGCATCAATCGAAACATGATGACCATCAGCCATAAGGCTCTGGCCGATCTTCTCCTCATCGATGTTTGTTGCTTCTGCCAACTCCTGAACGGAAGGGTGACGCTGGTTTTCCTGCTCGAATTTGTTAATCTCGTGATTGATCTTGTTGAGTGAACCAACTTGGTTCAGTGGAAGGCGCACGATACGGCTCTGTTCAGCAATAGCCTGAAGAATTGACTGACGAATCCACCATACAGCGTATGAGATGAATTTGAAACCACGGGTTTCATCAAACTTCTGTGCAGCCTTGATCAATCCGATGTTACCTTCGTCGATCAAGTCGGTAAGAGTTAGACCCTGATGCTGATATTGTTTTGCAACAGAAACCACAAAACGGAGGTTTGCTGTCACCAATTTATCCTTTGCACGTTCACCTTCAGGACCTCCTTTACGGATTGCCTGTGCAAGTTCAATTTCTTCGTCAATGGAAATGAGTGGAGCACGACCAATTTCAACAAGATACTTATCAAGTGCTTCGCTTGAACGATTGGTAATACTCTTTTGAATCTTTAACTGTCTCATCTACAATGGTTTAATACCTAACTGTTTATGTGATAGATGCACAATAGCGCATAATCGGGTGCAAAGTTACAATAAAATAATATAAAATCCAAAAATATTTTTAATATTTTGTGTTTTTTGCGTTTATTGGGCACTGTTTTTTGGCAAAACTGCACAAAAAAGCCCTTCTCGGTAGGAGAAAGGCTTGTATATTAGTGCTTTGCATTAGCGGGGCTTATTCCTCTTCGGCGTCTAGGGTCTTGAGTATTATGGAAGTTGCACCTAAGGTGAACAGAGTGCCGTTTTCAATGACGCGACGCTCGCGATCGCCCAATATCTCACCTCCGACAAATGTTCCAGTGTAACTTGGTCCATCGCGAAGGATGTATTTAAGGTTGCCTCGTTTGTCGCGCTGAACTGTCAGCACACAGTGATGCATATCTATGCTTGGGTCGCTGCTCTCGATAGGGCACTGTATGTTCTGGCCCTTCTGGTAACGACCAATGATGTTATCGCCCATTTTCAGTTGGAGAACCTGCTTGAATCCAAACACATTCTCTATAACCACGAGTGAACCGGCAGATTCCTCTTCAGGTGTTTCATCGGGATTGTTCTCTTCCTTCTGTGTGCCGTGAAGTTTTGAGGCGCCGATTCGTATTCCGAACTGTTTGCCGCACTCAGAACATTGGAACACCAGCGACTGTCCCGCTTTGTATTTTGTTTCGTCAAAAATGGTGTAACTGTCGCATTTTGGACATCTTACTCTCTTCATGTTATATTTGTTTTGATTATATACGGCAGATAATCTGCCTGAACTGAAATAAAATAAGGAGTCGATTGTCAACTCCTTATTCATTTATCTTCATTATCCAAGCACCGGCTGTTTCCTTTTGCTGTGCAAATATCAGTCGGCTTGCTCGAGCATCTTCTTCATTCTTGAATGAACCCGCAATCACCTTTCTGTTGATTTTCTGATCACCAATCATTCTGACATCCTTCACACCCTGTGCCTTGAGTCTTGCAATGAAGTCCTGAGCATTAGCGATGGTCACTTGTGACGCAAGCACTACTGTGTAAACAGGAGTCTTAGGTGCAGGAGTAGGTTGAACCGCTGGCTGAGCAACTTCCTTCGCAACCTCTGGCTTTGCTTCCTCTACGGCTGTGTCGGCCTTTTTGCTGATGACAACAGGCTGAGGTTTGTATGAAACATATACATGATATGGCTCTTTTGGAGTTGTGGCGTTTGCTTCTGGCTGGTTCTCGTTAGGCATGAACATCGAGAAGATGCTTGCATTCACCTGGTTTATAACCCTCTTGGTGTCAGGTTGCTGTCCGATGAGAGGAAGCGAAACAAGGATGAACAGGCATGCGCAGGCAACAGCGATCTTCTTCAAGGTGTTTGTGCTGATGCTAATTACATTGTCGGTACTCTTTTGGTGAATGCTTGATGCTGCTGCGATTGCATTTATCTGTGCATTCTCATGAGTGAGGAATGTCTCAGCCTCGGTTGTGTCAATGCCTGGGAGGGCATAAAGGCGAGGCACAAGTATTCCGGCTTTGTTTGGCTCGAATTCGTAGTTGCCGTCAGCATTCACCGACAGTGTTCCTACGGAATGAATCTCGTACGAGCCATGATCTGCGATGAGAGCCTTCAACTCGTTTATCTCGTTCTCTACTTCACGCTGTGCTTCCGGGTAACTCATGTCATAAGCCTCGACAAATGACTGGATGAGCAGGGAGTCGTTGAGTTTGAGGTCGGGATTAAAGCCAACAGTGATAGTAGGTGGTAACATCATTCCATCGTTTGTGTCGAAAGACGCAGGAACATTGTGTACCACAAAACCGCCAAAACCTGGTGCGATGACGCAGTCGTGCTTCAGCAGAAGGTGCTCTATATGTTGGTCGATGATAAACATTCTACTGCAAAGTTAATTCATTTTTATCAAATGAGCAAACGAATTTGGCAAAAATCGCTAAAAAGATTTATTTAATTGTTTTGTTTTGGAATTTACGCCGAAAAACCGTATCTTTGCATTTAATAAGATATCAAATAAGGTATATGACTTATAGTAAAACTGAAATAGAAGGCGTTTTTATCATTGAACCACAGGTGTTTAAGGATCAGCGCGGTTATTTTTTCGAGGCTTGGAAGAAGAATGAATTCGAGGAGAATGTGGGTAAGGTTGAGTTCGTTCAGGACAATGAATCCCGTTCTTCTTACGGTGTTCTCCGTGGTTTGCACTATCAGAAGGGTGAGTTCTCTCAGGCAAAACTTGTGCGCGTAATCAAAGGTCGAGTGCTTGATGTTGCCGTTGATATACGTAAGAGTTCGCCTACTTTCGGCAAGTATGTGGCTGTTGAGTTGAGCGATGAGAACAAGCGCCAGTTCTTCATTCCACGCGGTTTTGCCCACGGTTTCCTTGTGCTCTCTGACGATGCTATATTTACATATAAGGTGGATAATGTGTATGCACCACAGGCGGAAGCCAGTATCCGTTGGAATGATGAGGATATAAATATCGAATGGCCGATAGATCCTAAGGATGTCGTTACAAGTGCCAAAGACTTGAATGCTTTGTCGCTTCGTGACGCAGAAGTTTTTGAATAGTTCACGAAAATCTGTAATACTTGGAAACAATAACTAAGATAGTCTTGTTGTGTTCGTTGCTTCTCGTATTGGGGTGCAATCGTAACAAGGTAGAGGAGTTGAAAAGCGATCCTCAGTCGGAGGCAATGCTGGCGGGAGTGTGGCTTGACAGTGAAGACGAGAGTGTGGTCTTCAAGGCTGTTGGCGACACCTTATATTATAAAGAGAGCAATTCAGTGCCGGTTCATTTCCGTATTTATGGTGATACGCTCTATGTTGACGGTGCTACTACGATGAAGTATTTTATCGAGAAGTTTACCCCGAATGTCATCAGTTTCCGTACATCAGGAGGCGACAAAGTGCGACTTGTGAAGAGCGAAGATCCATCAGTGTTCGATGATTATAGTTCGGACGATATGATGTTCGATGCTGAGATAAACCAGACTCTTGTAAAGCGAGATACAGTTGTGATGAGTGGCGACAAGCGCTACCATTGCTATATGCAGGTGAATCCAACGACTTATAAGGTCTATAAGACTGATTACAATGCCGACGGTGTTGGTATCAGCAAGGTGTTCTACGATAATATCGTCAATGTAGCGGTGTTTGAAGGTGCGAACAGGGTGTTTTCTTCGGATTTCAACAAGAACGACTTTGCGAAATTTGTTCCTGCCGATGTCTTAAAACAGAGTATTCTCAGCGACATCACTTATAATCGTTGTGATGAGCAAGGCGTTGTGTTTGATGCTATACTGCGAATCCCGGAGAGTGCGGCAGGTTATCTTGTGAATATCACTGTCTCGCCAAACGGCAAGAAGACGTTGTCACAACCTTGATTCCTTCTTTACTCTTCGCAGATGCCTGCTTCGAGCCAGCGCTCGGCAAGACTCTTGCAGTCAGCCAGTGCTGTTGCTTCGTCAACATCATACTCCTTCAGAAGCACATCAGCCATATCCTTTACGGTGAAATCCTTGCCTGTGAGGTTCTCCCAGATATAAGCGGCAGTCTCGTTCATTGATATGATATTGTTGAAGTCGATATTCTCTCTTCCTTCTGCGATGACAACATTCTCACCACATACGTTGTGAAGTACAAAACCTTTCTTTGTTCTCATATTTGATAATTGTTTTTTTTCTTTTATTAAATTGTTTCGGGTTTACATCGGACCGACATATTTCACCCATCGGCGATAGAATGCCAGTAGATAGCGGCGGATAGGGCGGAGGTGCATCCAGAACCATGAGTATATCTTCCATTTTCTTCCATCCACCATATCCATCTTTGTGCGCCCCTTGCGATAGAAGCCTATCACCTGTGCTTTGATGTCGCTGTATTTGCAGTATTCAGGCGAAAGATTGCCATCGCCTAAGAGAACTGCATCCTCGCCATCGTGACTTATGAGGCGGTGCAGGACATACTTCCCAGGAGCAATCTCAGCCAGCACTGGTTCACCCACCTGTGGGTTGACAGCCTTTTTCAGTTCGGCAGTATCGCGTTTGTCTTCAAGAAACGGACGCATGCTGAAACCTCTGAGTGTCAGTGAAATAGTGTGGCCTTCCTCCATCAGTGCTATAAGTTTCGGGAAGAACTCCGCATTGTTCATTTGCACTTCTCGCTTCTCGATATTGCTTCCTTGCATATTAGTGCTGCTTCTTTGTCGGGACGGCAGTGGAGATTGTATATCGGTGTCGTCTCAATGATTTTTGTTATTATCTTGCAGATGTTGTCGAAGATGGTTATGTCCCATTTCATCGACGAACAGGCGGCAAGCATCTTCGTGAATGCCTCGATGGTCTTTATCTTTTCGACATAGTTCTCCGGATCTCTCACAATCTGCGTCACTGCTCCGAGTCGTGCCTTCACATTGCGATAGCAAGGAGTCTTGCCGCTCCATGGACTTCCATAGATGTATGACTCGCCGTCAATGATTCGTATTATTGGATTGTCATCGTTCATCAGGTCGCATCCCGGAATATGTCTCAGCCACATACTCACCTGTGTGCTCTTGCCCGTTCCGCTCTTTGCGGTGAAGGCGTAGCCCCATCCGTTGTGTCTTACCAGTGATGCATGGATGAGTACAATGTCGTTGCGACTTCCTGCAAAGGCAAAGACGAGCATCAGGGCGTTGTTCAACCCGAAGGTTCGCATGCCGTAGGTGCCGTTCAGTGCACATCGGCAATGATGGAAATCCTTGTCGGTGATGAGCAGGCAACAACTGTTTCCTGAGATGTCCTTGATGATGAACTGGTATCCGCCATCGTTTATTATGTCAACGATAGTATCGCCATTTCCTGTATCAACGGTGCGTATTCTCTCGCGCTCGGTCTTTGGAACAGGTCGGATGCTGTCATCAATGGTCAAATGGAAGAACAGATCACTGTCGTTGACACTCTCATTGGCTATGCGGAAAGGTTCGAACGAAGGGAGTAGGGCAGGGGAATTGTGCTGAGAGTCGGCAAAAACGATTCTCAGTGGCATGTCGGCTACTCTGTAAGTGTTGATTCCCGCCATTTATCTCTTCTGCTGTCGCTTTACTTCCTTGTTCTTTGCAGCCTGCTGCTTTCTCTTCTCGGCAGCCTCGCGTTTTGCCTGAACTGCCTTCTCCTTAGCCGCCTTGCGTGCTTCCTTCTGAGCCTTCTCCTCAGCCTTTATCGACTCCTTTGTGTAGTTGGTGTTCACATTAGGATCGCCCAGGGCAGAGATGCTGCTGAACTTGAACTCCTGTTCGGTGACAGGCTTCACGGTGTATTGTCCAGGCACTTTGGTGTACTTCTTGCGAAGTTTCATGTATTTCTTCTCAGCGTCTTTTCTCTTTGCTGCAAAAGAAATGATACATGTAGGAGTCTGGACACCCTGAGCCTGGAGATGCTGCTTCAACTGGTATGAATAGTTCTCGCGGCTGTAGAGGAAGCCTGTCTTCACGTCAACCCATGCAGAGTCGAGTTCCATAATGTCGGTGATATATACTGTTGAGTCGTTGAACGATGCCGCGAATCCGTAAGCATAGAGTTTTGTTGGCTTTACTACGGCGAAACTCTGGAGAGTCATCATCATCATTGCAACGCATAAGAGTATAATCTTGCTGTTTCGTTTCATCTTTTTATTGTTTTGCGGGAACACCCCGTTCCCAGTGGTTATATTTCTTGTAAATTTTGAATTCGTTGTTATTAAGTCGCTTCGCGAGAAATTTTTAACTTTTAACTCTTAACTTTTAACTTATAAGTGAGCTTGCGAAACTTATATAATGTTCCTGAAACTGTGCAAACGTCGCAGTGCACGATTACGAATCTGGCGTACTCGTTCGCGTTTCAGACCCATTGCTTCACCAATCTCAGCCATTGTCAACTGTTCTGTTTCTATACCGAAATAGGCGTTGAGCACCATCTGCTCGCGTTCAGGAAGCATTGCTATAGCCTTTATCATCTGCTCATTGGCTGTGAACTCGCTGGCAGTCTTGTCTGCCTCACCACCTTTGCTTGCAATATGCTCCGTGGCAGTGCGGTTCATCCTCATTTCTTCCTTTGGCAGATAAGCCTCGATGGCTTTCTTGATGTCCCACACGGCATACTGTGTGAATCGCTTGCCCTTCGACGCGTCGTATTTTCCGGCAGCCTTTATCAGTGCTATGTTTCCCTCGTTTATAAGGTCCATCATATCCACACCATCCGTTTTGTACTGACGTGCAATGCTCACCACGAACATCAGGTTGGCGCTCACCAGTTTATCCTTAGCACGCCCATTGCCAGCAAGAATCAATGCCGACAGTTTCTGCTCCTCTTCCTGTGAAAGAGGTTTGCATCCGGCTATGTCGCTGATGTATTGGTTCAGCAGAGCCTCCTCGCTGTTCTTGTCGTGAAAAGATGCTTTATTGTCCATACAATAACTTTATTTATGCAAAGTTACTCAATTTTCCCCGAGTAAACAAACTTTTTACTATAATTAAGGATTCTAAAGTGCAATTAATGTCCATTTTTTAATTGTCATTATTGTCATTATTGTCATCGGAGTTGTATTTTTGAATCATTTTCGCCCGTTTTCTGACTGAAATGTCTTGTACAGAAATAGGTTGACTCATAAACGAAGTCAAATATTAAAATTGCTTGTTGCGATGACAATAATGACAATAATGACAATAAAAATATGCACCCACCTACCACCTGAAAAAGTGTTACTATATATATTATTATATGTTTATATAATAATATATATAGTAAATTTCATGTTCAACCCTTGGAGCACTAATCTTTGCGTGTCCATTTTTTAATTGTCATTATTGTCATTATTGTCACTGGCGAATCATTTTGCGTCGTCTCACAAAAATAATTGCCGAAAAACTTAATTTTTACCTATTTTTTCCGTATAATATATAGTAGAGGGG
>JAZQOD010000184.1:0-7113 GCA_045627685.1 Prevotella sp.
GTTCACTCCCTGTTAAGGAGGAGATGGCACTCGGTGGAGAGGGTATCTTCGAGGCTAAGTTCTTCGGTCTTGGTGCTGATGGTACTGTTGGTGCTAACAAGAACTCAGTAAAGATTATCGGTGACAACACCAACAAGTACTGCCAGGCTTACTTCTCTTACGACTCAAAGAAGTCAGGTGGTTTCACTTGCTCACACCTCCGTTTCGGTGATGATCCAATCCGTTCTACATATCAGATTAAGACTCCTAACTTCGTAGCATGTCACGTTCAGGCTTACCTCCACATGTACGATGTTATCCGTGGTCTCCGTCCAAACGGTCAGTTCCTCCTCAACACTATCTTCGATGGTGAGGAACTCGTAAACTTCATCCCTAACAAGGTTAAGAAGTACTTCGCTGAGAAGAACATCACTGTTTACTATATCAACGCTACAAAGATTGCTCAGGAGATTGGTCTCGGCAACCGTACAAACACTATCCTTCAATCTGCATTCTTCCGTATCACAGAGGTTATCCCTGTTGATCTCGCTGTAGAGCAGATGAAGAAGGCTATCGTTAAGTCTTACGGCAAGAAGGGTGAGGATATTGTAAACATGAACTATGCTGCTGTTGATCGTGGTGGTGAGTACAAGACTCTCGCTGTTGACCCAGCATGGGCTAACCTCCCTGAGGATCCTGCTGCTGTTAACGATGATCCAGCATACATCAACAACCTCGTTCGCGTTATCAATGCTCAGAACGGTGCTGACCTCCCTGTATCTGCTTACAAGGGCATCGAGGACGGTACATGGGAGCAGGGTACTGCTGCTTATGAGAAGCGTGGTGTAGCAGGTTTCGTTCCAGTATGGGACGCATCTGTATGTTCACAGTGTAACAAGTGTTCATTCGTTTGTCCTCACGCTTGTATCCGTCCATTCGTTCTCACCGACGAGGAGAAGGCTGGTTTCGAGGGCGAGACTCTCGAGATGAAGGCTCCTGCTGCTATGAAGGGTATGCACTTCGTAATGCAGGTTGGTGTTAAGGACTGTCTCGGTTGCGGTAACTGTGTTGACGTTTGTGCCGGTGGCGCTGTTAAGGGCGAGGACGGCAAGCCAATGAAGGATGAGAACGGTAAGACCATCATGGCTAAGGCTCTCAAGATGGTTCCTTACGATGATTCTTCTGCAGCTGCTGTTCAGGAGGCTAAGAACTGGAACTACTGCGTTAAGAATGTTACTTCTAAGCAGGATCTCGTTGACATCAAGCAGTCTCCAAAGAACTCACAGTTCGCTACTCCACTCTTCGAGTTCTCAGGTGCTTGTTCAGGTTGTGGTGAGACTCCATACGTTAAGCTCATCTCTCAGCTCTTCGGTGACCGTGAGATCGTAGCAAACGCTACTGGTTGTTCTTCAATCTACTCTGGTTCTATCCCTTCAACACCTTATACAACAAACGCAAAGGGTCAGGGTCCTGCATGGGCTAACTCATTGTTCGAGGACTTCTGCGAGTTCGGTCTCGGTATGGTAATCGCAACAAAGAAGATGAAGAAGCGCATCACAGAGACTCTTACAGAGATGATTGCTGATGAGAATACTCCTGCTGAGTTCAAGGCTGCTGCTGAGGAGTGGATTGCTGCTCAGAACGATGCTGATGCTTCAAAGGTTGCTGCTGCTAAGCTGAAGCCACTCATCGCTGCAGGTAAGGAAGCAGGTTGTGAGAAGTGCGCTAAGCTCGCTGAACTCGACCACTACCTCGTTAAGCGTTCACAGTGGATCATTGGTGGTGACGGTGCTTCTTACGATATCGGTTACGGCGGTCTCGACCATGTTATCGGTTCTGGTGAGGATGTAAACATCTTCGTTATCGATACAGAGGTTTACTCTAACACTGGTGGTCAGGCTTCTAAGGCTACTCCAATCGGTGCTATTGCTCAGTTCGCTGCTAACGGTAAGCGTGTAGGCAAGAAGGATCTCGGTTTGATGCAGGCTACCTACGGCAATGTATATGTTGCTCAGGTTGCTATGGGTGCTGACCAGGCTCAGTGCTTGAAGGCATTCAAGGAGGCAGAGGCTTGGCACGGACCATCTATCGTTATCGGCTACGCTCCATGTATCAACCACGGTCTTAAGGCTAAGGGTGGTATGGGTAAGTCTCAGGCTGAGGAGGCTAAGGCTGTTGAGTGCGGTTACTGGCACTTGTGGCGTCTTAACCCAGCACTCGCTGAGGAAGGCAAGAACCCATTCACACTCGACTCTAAGGAGCCTAACTGGGATAACTTCCAGGCATTCCTCGAGGGTGAGGTTCGCTTCCTCTCATTGAAGAAGGCAGCTCCAGCAGAGGCACAGCAGTTGTATGATGCATGTAAGGAAGCAGCTAAGCGCCGCTACCAGACTTACATCCGTAAGACTCAAGAAGATTGGAGCAAGTAAGAGCAAAGTAAAGCTTGCTTACTCTGCCGAGCGCAGCCCAATCTCGACGATAGTCAATTGACTGGTCACTCCCAACAGAGTAATCCAATCTCCATATATTAATAAAGGTGAGGGCCGATACTGGTCCTCACCTTACTATTTATACTAAACTACAATAATGTAATAACCAATGACTTATTACTATGCCATTTAGTTCTATGAAACAAAAAGTATTATTGACACTGATAGCAGTATTGTCAGCATTAAATGTCAGTGCTCAACCAAAGAAATATGCACCAGATTATCGTTCAGCAACAACCCCACATGAGCGTATCGTCGTGGCTTACGTTGGAGCTGGCAGCGACGTCATGCCCGACCCATTTGTGATGACTCATATTAATTATGCTTTCGGACATGTCAACGAGTCTTTCAATGGTGTGAACATATCTAATCCAGAACGATTGAAGAAAATCTCTGCACTGAAGAGTATCAATCCTAACCTCAAAGTGATGCTGTCGATAGGTGGTTGGGGAAGTGGGCGATTCAGCGAGATGGCAGAAAACCCTACCTATCGCAAATCGTTTGCCAAGGACTGTGCACGAATAATGAAGGAATTCAACCTTGATGGAATTGACATCGACTGGGAATATCCAACCAACGGTGGTGCCGGTATTTCGGAGAGTGCAGCCGACACATATAATTACACTCTGCTGATGCGCGATCTGCGTAAGGCATTGGGAAAGAAGGCGTTGCTTACTCTCGCTTCGTCAAGCTCTGCCCGTTTCATCGATTTCCCAAGCATCATCCCATATATCAGTTTTGTAAATGTGATGAGTTACGACATGGGAACACCTCCAATGGGATGGCATAACGCCCTTTACCCAAGCAGCAAACATCCTCGCAGTAATTCCTGCCAAACGGCTGTCGACCGCCATATCAAAGTTGGCATACCGATTACAATGATCACAATGGGACTTCCGTTCTATGGTCGTGGTGCTCGTGGCCAGCAGAACTATCTCGATTGGAAAGAGTTTGTGGAATGGCGTAATAATGATGGCGCTGGATTGAAGGAACGCGGATTCTCTCTTGACTGGGATGACGAATGCAAGGTTCCATACATCAAAGACAAAGACGGGCAACCAGTCTACACCTTTGAGGATGAACGCTCACTGAAATTGAAATGCGATTACATCAAGGAGCGCCAACTCCTTGGTGGAATGTACTGGGAATACACATGCGATGATTCCGAAGGTACAATGCGAACAATTGTTTGCAATGAACTTATGAAAAAGTGAAAAGTTAACAGTGAAAAGTGAAAAATCCTGATTTGCTTTGGCCATCGCCATCGCTTTCGCTAATTTTTCACTTTTCACCTTTCACTTTTCACTTAACTATAGTAAACTTAGCGAATTTCAACAGCAACTGCTTTCTGCCGGTGTTCTGGAATTCGACAGTTGCTTTGGCATTGTCGCCTGTTCCTTCCAATTTTATCACCGTTCCTATGCCGAATCGCTGATGCTCAACAACTGATCCCTCGCTCAATCCGTTATATGAACTACCGGAAGGAGCACTAGTACCCGACTGCATCGACGGAGGAACCTGTCTGACCGGTCTGAAACCAGCAGGAACACGAGGCTGCGATTGTGTGGCCTGACGGAAACCACCTGCCTGTGCTCCGTGTCCGAGAGTGCGATCTCTGCGGGCGGCATCCAACTGTCGGCGGAATGAAGGACTCAGCGGGTCAATCTTTGGTTCTTCACGATGAGGAGTGGTGACCTTCGGTTGTGGATCAGCCTGGAACTGACCAGCCACAGGACGGGAGTTCTGCATCCTTGAACTATACTCCGGATAGTCGTTGCCCGAGAATCGCGCACCACGATAAGGGGTGTTCCTCTCATCAGAATCAAATCCACGACGCTGAGAACGAGCCGAATAACCGGATGTGTCGCCCTCTCCCATTGCTTCGACACGCATCAGTCGCTGGTCGATATCACGGAGGAAACGGCTTGGCACATCATATTCCAAGTGACCGAAGCGATACCTGTTCTTGGCACATGTCAGAATGCAATGCTTCTCAGCACGGGTTATTGCCACATAAAGCAAACGACGCTCCTCTTCCAACTGTCGAGGAGAATCTACAGACATCTGACTCGGGAAGATATTCTCTTCCATTCCAACAATGAATACCGTAGGGAACTCAAGACCTTTTGCTGCATGAACGGTCATCATCGAAACCTTCGCCGAATTGCCGTCATTGCTCTCTTTATCAGTCTGGAGCGATATCTCTGCAAGGAAATTATTGAGCGTAGCCTGTTCCTCATTGCCCTCTTCACGACGCACCTCAACGAAATCAGCCAGTGCAGCCATGAACTCCTCGAGGTTCTCCTGACGGGTTATATCATCCGGATCATTGCTCGAGAACAGATCATCGCGCACACCACTTTCCATGATAATCTTCTGTCCGAGGTCATAGGCATTCATAGTTGCAAGTTCTGCCGAGAACGATTCCATCTTCACAACAAACTCCTTGACTTTCTTCAATGCAGCACCCTTCAAATCCACTTGGAAGCGCTCAGGTTGTGAAGCCACCTCCCATATTCCGGCACCGAAGGTTTGAGCACCTCGCAAGAGTTTGTCAACGGTGGTATTGCCAATTCCGCGTGTAGGATAATTGATGACTCGCTTGAAAGCCTCCTCATCATTCGGATTGCATACAAGACGGAAGTAAGCCACAATGTCCTTTATCTCCTTGCGCTGATAGAACGACATTCCACCAAAGATACGATATGGAATACCCTGCTTCAGACATTCATCCTCGAATGTACGGCTCTGGGCATTGGTACGATACAGGATGGCGAAATCCGAATATGAACAGCCCTCGGTTCGTGCAAGTCGCTTGATGTCCTTGCACACAACGGCAGCCTCTTCCCTATCCGAATATAGCATCTTCAACACAAGGGCATCACCCTCGGCATTCTCTGAGAACACATTCTTCTGAATCTGACGAACATTATGACGTATAAGACTGTTGGCAGCCTCCACAATACGCTGGGTAGAACGGTAGTTCTGCTCCAATTTGAACAGTTTTGCCTCAGGATAAACCTTATTGAAATCAAGGATATTATCAATATTGGCACCACGGAAAGCATAGATACTCTGCGCATCATCACCCACAACACATACCTTATGACTCTCGCGGGTCAGTTGTTCTACAATCTGCTGCTGAACACGGTTGGTGTCCTGATACTCATCGACAAGCACAAACTTGAACTTGTTAGCCCATTTCTGGCGTACCTCATCATGCTCCTTGAACAGTTTGAAGGTGAGCATCAGCAAATCGTCGAAGTCCATAGCATTTGCATTCTGGCAACGCTGCTGATACTGCACATATATCTTACCAATCTCTGGCATACGAGCCTGACGGTCACGCTCGAATATCTGTCCGTCGTTGATATACATCTGTGCACTGATGATATGGTTCTTCGCCATACTGATACGACTGTGCACAGCCGCTGGCTTGTAGGTCTTGTCGTCAAGCCCCATCTCCTTCACGATGCTCTTTATCAAAGAACGGGAATCGGCTTCATCATAGATGGTATATTGCGAGTTATAGCCGATGAGTTCTGCCTCGGTGCGGAGAATACGGGCGAAGATGGAATGGAAAGTGCCCATCGGGATGTAATGGGCGTTGTCATCACCAACCAGTCGGCCGATACGGTTCTTCATCTCATCGGCAGCCTTGTTGGTAAAGGTCAGTGCAAGGATATTCCACGGTTTGTAGCCTTGCTGTATAAGATATGCTATCTTGAATGTGAGCACGCGTGTCTTGCCCGAACCGGCACCTGCGATAACAAGCGACGGTCCGTCGTTATATTCAACAGCGGCTCTTTGTCCTGGGTTGAGATTATCGAGAATAGACTCCACCTGATACTGATTTTTTGTTTATTGACTCACCCTTCTTTGGGAAGAGTGGAATGAATCTCATTTGTGTTTCAATTTGTCCTCTGCGTTTGAGCATATAACTGCTTGGATGAGCCGAGTCAAACTTACGAGGGTTTGGCAGTGTGGCAGCGATGAGGGCGCACTCACTACGCGACAAGTCGATGGCGTCCTTGTGGAAATGCTGCTCTGCCACGGCCTGCACGCCATATATTCCATCGCCCATCTCTATCGAGTTGAGATATACTTCCATGATGCGCTGCTTGCTCCATATGAGTTCGGTGAGCACCGTGAAATATGCTTCAAAACCTTTTCTCACCCATGAGCGACCAGGCCATAGGAACACATTCTTCACGGTCTGTTGCGTGATGGTGCTGGCACCGTGCTTGCGGGTATGAGTCTTGTTGTACTTTGCCGCCTTTTCTATTGCATCGAGGTCGAAACCATGATGAAGCAGGAACTGCGAATCCTCTGAGGCCATCACTGCCACAGGCATCGACTTCGACATTTCATCTAACGACACCCATGAATGATGCCAGCGTGGGGCTTCCCCACTGCCTATCTGCTGGGCTGTGCGAATGAACATCAATGGAGTCACATAGACCGGCAGATAACGATAGACAACGACTGCTAAGATGGTTGAGGCAAAGAAGAAGGCTATTCCCCAACGGATTATTTTAGAAATGATTTTTAAGACCACAATAAATGTAAAGGTGGATTTTCAAAGTGAAATATTAGGGGCACACACCTAATGATGTATGCCCCTATATACATTATTAATAATAAA
>JAZQOD010000185.1:0-11859 GCA_045627685.1 Prevotella sp.
AGGTTAGCAACGAGAGTCTTCATACGCTCCTTTGATGCTGCAGGGAAGTAACGCTCGCAGTACATCTTACCAAGAGCCTGACCGAGAACGCTCTCAACCATTGAAGTAGCCTTCTTCCAACGTGGGTAATCCACCTGACGACCAGACATTGTCTTACCGAAGAAATCGAAGTTTACTGCAGCCACCTCATCGCTCAAAGCAGATGTTGATGAACTGATGACATCCCACAACATATATGTGCGGAGGTCCTCGACTGTCATTGAAGCAAGAATCTTGTCGGCAGCAGCGAGATAATCAGGCTGACCAACAACCAGTTCCTGGAAATACTTGCTGTCGATGCCTTCTGCATTGAGCATTGGTTCGAGCACGAGGTTAGGATACTGTGTCTGGAACTCCTTCAGAGTGAACTTGTTGTAGTTCTTCTCTACATCACGGAGTTCAGTGCGGCTCTTCATAACGATAGCAAGAGTAGTCTCTATACGATAGAGAATCTCCATCTTTGCAGTTGCCTTTGCTTCTGTGAAGCCAAACTGCTGGAACATCTTTACAACATACTGCTTGTAAGCCTCGCGGATCTGCACCATAGACTCGTCGTTCTCGAGGTAGTATTCCTTCTGACCGAGTGTAAGGCCACCCTGGTTGATGTTGAGGATGTTGTTCTTTGCGTCCTTGTCGTCAGCACCGATATATGTGCTGAAAAGTGAACCATAAGCAAATGGTGCATACTTCAACTGGAATGCCTCAAGATCAGCCTTTGTCTTACAAGCATTGAGCTCGTTGATATAAGGCATAACAGGAGCCACGCCCTCAGCATTGCGGCGTGTTGAATCCATTGCCAACTCATAGAGGTCCTTGATTTTCTGCTCAAGGGTACCAGTCTGGTACTTACCCTTCTGCAACTCAGTAAGGATGTCATTGATACGCTTGTTGTTGTCGAGAGCAAGTTGGTCGAAACTACCGAAGCGTGAGTATGCAGCAGGAAGAGGGTTGTTCTTCATCCATCCACCACAGGCATAGCGATAGAAATCCTCAGCAGGATTCACGCTTGTGTCCATATTTTCAACCTTGATACCGATGCCCATCTTCTTCTGGGCGTCCATAGGCATTGATAATGTTGCCATAGCAATAAGTGCTAAAATTGTCTTTTTCATTTTTTATATTGTTGTTATTTATATTTGCTATTTTGATGCAGGAAGGAACAGCGTGCATCATTTGAGTTTACTCTGCTCGTTTTCCAGTTCTTCACAGAACGAAGCCCATCGTAGTTCCTCATCATCAAGGAGTCGCTTGATATCAGTATATTCGTTGATGAGATCCATGTTGGCAGCATTTGCAGGATCGCAGAGAATAGTGTCGAGTTCATGGATTCGTGCCTCCCACTTCTCTATCTTGCTCTCGCTCTCCTTGACTGATTTCTCCAACTTCGATATCTTCTTCTGTATCTCCTTGCGCTCAGCATAGTCAAGAGCGTTTGACGATGGTTTCTCTACCTTCACCTCAGCAGCCTTTTCCTGCTTCTGGCCCATTCCAAGCATATCGAGATTCTCCACTTTCTTGCTCTGGAGGAAGTCATAGATGCCACCCAGATGCTCGCGAACCTTACCTCCACCGAATTCATACACCTTACTTACAAGTCCATCGAGAAACTCTCGGTCATGACTTACAACGATGGCTGTACCATCGAAAGCCTTGATTGCTTCCTTCAGGACATCCTTCGACTGCATATCAAGGTGGTTGGTTGGCTCATCGAGAATGAGGAAGTTCACTGGTTCGAGCAATAGTTTGATCATTGCCAGTCGTGAACGCTCACCACCAGAGAGCACCTTCACCTTCTTGTCGGAAGCCTCGCCACCGAACATGAATGCACCGAGAATGTCGTTTATTCTGAGGCGTATATCACCTTTCGCTACATTGTCGATGGTCTGGAAAACAGTAAGATCCTCATCAAGAAGTTGGGCCTGGTTCTGGGCGAAATAACCTATCTGGATGTTATGGCCAATTTTCAAAACACCACCGAAAGGTATCTCGTTCATGATACACTTCACGAGTGTTGACTTTCCCTCACCGTTCTTTCCTACAAATGCCACCTTCTCGCCACGCTTGATGATGAAATTAACATCGTGGAACACATTGTGCTGACCATAGGTCTTCTCCACATCCTCGCAGATGATAGGATAATCACCCGAACGGAGACAAGGTGGGAACTTCAAGCGGAGTGATGATGTGTCAACCTCGTCAATCTCCACTGGTACTATTTTCTCCAACTGGCGGATACGTTGCTGTACCTGCACAGCCTTTGTTGCCTGATATCTGAATCGCTCGATGAAAGCCTTGGTATCGGCAATCTCCTTCTGCTGGTTCTCATAGGCACGAATCTGCTGCTCTCTGCGCTCTGCACGGAGTTTCACATATTCATCATATTTCACCTTGTAGTCGATTACCTTATGACAGGAAATCTCCAGTGTGCGGTTTGTCACATTATTAATAAATGCGCGGTCATGACTGACAAGCACCACTGCTTTGCCATTCTGCACAAGGAATTGTTCAAGCCACTGGATACTCTCGATATCAAGATGGTTGGTAGGCTCATCGAGGAGGAGTACATCAGGCTTGCGCAAGAGAATCTTTGCCAACTCTATTCGCATTCGCCAACCACCAGAGAACTCGTTGGTTGGTCGGGTGAAATCCTCGCGAGAGAAGCCCAATCCTATCAGTGTGCGCTCCATCTCTGCCTCGGAGTTCTCTGCGCCCATCATCAGGAAACGTTCGTGCTCATTGGTGAACTTCTCCACAAGAGCCATATATTCTTCACTCTCGTAGTCAGTGCGCTCACCAAGTTCCTTTTCCAGGCGCTTCACCTTTGCCTCCATCTCGGCAATATTGGCAAAAGCCTTGCGTGCCTCCTCTGCCACAGTGGTGTTGTCCTGCAACTTCATCACCTGTGGAAGATAGCCGACGGTGGTATCAGTAGGTACTGCCACATTGCCATCGGTAGGTTTCTGCATACCGCAGAGTATCTTCAGCATAGTACTCTTTCCGGCACCGTTCTTTCCAACAAGGGCAATACGATCACGGTCGTTAACCACAAAGTTAACGCCACTGAAAAGCGGTTCAACACCAAATTCTACTTTAAGATTTTCTACTGATATCATCTTTTTACTTTAAGTGCATGTCACTTTAGTGACAGTTTCAAAATGCAAAATTAATATTTTCTTTTGACTTATTCAAAGATTTTGCTTACTTTTGCATTCAGAAACAAACCATTTAATAGTATATGAACAATTTTTCAGCATATATTGCCCGGACATTAGGGCTTTCTGAGCGTAGTGTGGCAAACACCATCGAACTGCTCAACGAGGGTTGTACCATACCTTTCATCAGTCGTTACCGCAAGGAAAAGACGGGAAATCTGGATGAAGTGAAGATTGCAGAGATTAGCAATCTCAATGACAAACTCATCGAACTGCAGAAGCGCAAGGAGACCATTATCAAGACTATTGACGAGCAGGGCAAGCTCACCGATGAACTGCGCCGTAAGATTGAGGACTGTATGGAGTCAACTGAGTTGGAGGATCTGTATCTGCCATACAAGCCAAAGCGTCGCACAAGGGCACAGATTGCCCGAGAGCAGGGACTGGAACCTCTTGCCACAATCCTTATGATGCAGCGTGAACAGAATCCTCGCCGTGTGGCAGAACGGTTTGTCAAAGGTGACATAAAGGACTGTGACTCTGCTCTTGCAGGAGCAAAGGATATCATTGCCGAGATGGTGAGCGAGGACCAGCGTTCACGACAGCAGATGAGAAACATCTTCAACCGTACAGCCTACATCTCGTCAAAGGTGGTAAAAATCAAAGAAGAACGATGAAGAGGCACAGAAATACTCTGATTATTTCGATTGGGAGGAACCACTGAAGCGCTGTTCTTCACACCGTCTTTTGGCAATGCGTCGTGGTGAGAGTGAGGGAATCCTGCGTGTTTCAATCACTGCTGATGAGGAGGACTGCAAGGTGCGTCTTCACAGAATCTTTGTACACGGATACAGTGCATCGTCAAAACTTGTTGAGGAGGCTGTCAATGATTCCTTCAAGCGTCTTCTTGCCCCATCGATAGAGACGGAGTTTGCTGCTTCATCAAAGGAGAAAGCCGATGAGGAGGCAATCAAGGTGTTTACCGAGAATCTGCGTCAGTTGTTGCTCTCTGCCCCTCTCGGACAGAAGCGTGTGATGGGCATCGACCCTGGATTCCGCACTGGATGCAAGATAGTATGCCTTGATGCGCAGGGAAATCTTTTGTATCATACCGTTCTACCACTATCCACAAACAACGGAGGCGATACTCTATTAAAACTCATCAGCAGATACGCCATAGAAGCCATTGCCATTGGAAACGGTACTGCCAGCCGCGAGACAGAATCCTATGTCAGAAGCATTACCAACTCCCTCCCTCGGGAGGGACGAGGAGGGGTCGATCTCTTTGTCGTCTCTGAGGATGGTGCATCGGTATATTCTGCTTCAAAGGTGGCTCGCGAGGAGTTTCCTGATGAGGATGTGACAGTGCGTGGTGCTGTGAGCATTGCCCGACGACTGATGGATCCATTGGCAGAACTGGTGAAGATTGACCCGAAGAGCATCGGTGTTGGTCAGTATCAGCACGATGTGGACCAGTCACAGTTGAAGAAGAGTCTCGATATGACCGTTGAGAGTTGTGTGAACAAGGTTGGTGTGGATGTCAACACTGCTTCGCAGCATCTGCTCACATACGTTTCCGGTCTTGGTCCTACACTGGGAAAGAACATCGTGGAATATCGCAAGGAGCATGGGGCATTCAAGTCGCGCAACGAACTGAAAAAGGTTCCGCGTCTTGGGCCTGCCGCATTCCAGCAGTGTGCTGGTTTCTTGCGTATCTCAGGGGCTAAGAATCCGTTGGACAACAGTGCCGTTCACCCAGAGTCTTACCACATCGTGGAACAGATGGCGAAGGATCTGCACTGCACTGTGAAAGAACTTATTGCATCGGAAGAGAAGCGCAAACAGATTGATGCCAACCGCTATGTGAACAATGAAATTGGCTTGCCAACCATCAATGACATCCTCAAAGAGTTGGAAAAGCCAGGGCGCGACCCTCGTGAGCAGATTGAGGTGTTTGAGTTCGACCCAAATGTGAAGACTCCCGATGACCTCATCCCGGGCATGGTTCTGCCGGGCATTGTTACCAACATCACCAATTTCGGAGCATTTGTAGATATCGGTGTTCATCAGGATGGACTGGTTCACATATCACAGATTGCCGATAAGTTCATCAAAGACCCTAACGAGGTGATTCATCTGCACCAGCATGTGAAGGTTCGCGTGGTTGAGGTGGACAGAGTCCGCAAGAGAATCAGCCTTTCTATGCGAGGCGTGAAATAAACAGGCAAGATAAACAAAAAAGGAGCCGGAGAGCAGACTGCCCTTCGACTCCATTTTTATTTTGCTACGGTCTGAACCGTTTAGAAGATTTTCTTCACTTCTTTCTTCTGGCCTTTTACATTAGCAGTGACTTCTGCCTTGATGTCGCGGCTTGATGAAGCAACAAGGAACTTATACTCTCCTTCATCAACCACCCAAGCGTTGTCTGCCTCAGAGAAACTTGCTAAATCAGAAGTTGCAAACTTCAACACAAGTATCTGACTCTCACCTGGTTTCAATGTCTTTGTCTTCTTGTATGCCTTCAACTCCTTGACTGGTTTGTCAAGGGTGCCCTTTGGTGCTGTTGCATATACCTGCACAACTTCCTTACCGGCAACCTTTCCGCTGTTGGTGACCTTCACTGTTACGGTAACCATCTCATCGTTTGCCTCAACCAACGCACCTGAATATTCGAATGCTGTATAACTCAAACCATATCCGAATGGATAACTTACTGCTACATTGTTCTTATCAAACCAACGATATCCAACATAGATTCCTTCCTCGTAGTTTGCATAGTCGAAGAGGTTGCGCTCTTCTTTCTTCTCTGCATCCTTGCCCATGAAAGCCGAGAGGTTGAGCTCAAACTGCTCACCACGTGGGAAGTTCTTTGTTGAACCATGATCTTCGAGTGCTACAGGCCATGTCATAGGCAACTTGCCCGAAGGGTTCTCCTTGCCTGAGAGTACATCAGCAACCGAGTTTCCACCTTCCTGACCTGCCTGCCATGCAAGGAGGACAGCGTCTGGAGTGTTCTTCCATGAGGCTGTCTCGATGACTCCACCAACATTGAGAACAACAACAACCTTCTTGCCTGCTGCATGATAAGCCGCGGTGACATCGTTGACAAGTTGACGCTCCTCGGCAGAGAGGTTGAAGTTGGCTGTTGTGCGGTCAACAAACTCACCAGAGATACGGCCGATAGTGATGATTGCTGCATCATTAGCCTCTACTGAAGCCTTGAGTTCCTCGGCTGTTGGGATAATCTCCTGAGGGAGTGGCTGTGGAAGGAACGATGCAAGGAAGTTGGTCTTTGACTCTGCCTCGAGTTTTGCCTTTGCATCGGCTTCAGCCTTTGATACATAGGTCTCGTAGTTCTCACTGACGGTCTTGTCAATCTCATAACCGGCATTCTTCAATCCGTCAAGCAGACTGACTGTGTATGCACGGTTCACATTTCCAGAACCAGTACCACCTGCAATGAAGCGGTAACTTGTAACGCCATAGACAGCCACATTCTTTGTGTTCTGGAATGGGAGCACACCATTGTTCTCGAGCAATACCATACCCTCCACTGCACTCTGGCGTGTCACCTTTGCATGCTCTTCCAACTCTGGTTTGTTGCTATACTTGTAGCCCTTGAAACGAGGACTGCGTACAATAAGTTGGAGGATGCGCTTCACATTGCGGTCAAGGTCGGCTACATCAAGGCTGCCATCATTCACAGCATCGATGATATCCTGATACTGCTTGAAGCGACCTGGCTGGAGCATATCATTGCCTGCCTGCATCTGTGCTGTAGGGTTGCTACCGCCATACCAGTCGGTCATAACCATTCCCTTGTATCCCCACTCATCACGGAGAAGGGTTTCAACGAGGTCTTTGTATTCCGAGGTGTAGGTGCCGTTCACCTTATTATATGATGTCATGACAGTCCAAGGATCACCTTCCTTCACTGCAATCTCGAAGTTACGGAGATAAATCTCACGCAAAGCACGGGTGGAAAGACGGGCATCAGTACCTGTACGGTTTGTTTCCTGAGAGTTTACAGCGAAATGCTTGATGCTGGTTCCTACATCGTTCTTCTGCACACCGCGGACATAGGCAGCAGCAGTCTTTCCTGCTACGATAGGATCTTCTGAATAGTATTCGAAATTGCGACCACAGAGTGGATTGCGATGGATATTCAATGCAGGGGCGAGGAGCACATCAGCACCATATTCGAGAACTTCCTCACCTATCGACTCACCAACCTCCTCTACGAGTTCCTGATTCCATGTGGAAGCGAGGAGTGTACCGATTGGGAAGTGGGTGCAATAGTATGTCTTTTCATCACCTTCACGGGTAGGGTTGATGCGAAGACCGGCAGGTCCGTCAGCCAACACTACCGAAGGGATACCCAGACGAGGGATAGCATGGGTGGAACCGGCAGCACCTGGCACCAGGTCGGCACTTGAACCTACGGTAGCGGTGGTGTTGAGGGTGTCCTCATGATCCATACCAACACCCACAACGAGAATGGCCTTCTCTTCGAGTGTCATTTCAGCAACAATCTCATCGATATTGTTCTCCGAGAGTTTCAAGCCTCCGGTCTGACAACCGGCGAGCATTCCAGCAGCAACTGCCATAGCAAATAGTTTTTTGTTCATATATCTCAAAGTTTTAAGTTATCAGTAAGGTTACGGTTACAGGTTACGGTCAAAGCGTTCCACTTTTCTTAACAACGATTAAGTTTTCACCAATCATCCCTACAAAATTAATAAATTTCACGCAAACTATAAAATTATTATTTAATTTTGTAGTCGTTATGAAGAAAAATATAGTTTTAGGCCACCTTGCAATGCTGGCCGCCAATGTAATCTGGGGTTTGATGTCGCCTATCGGCAAAGAGGCTCTCAACTCTCCTGACATCAGTCCTGTGACTCTTACCGGTCTTCGTATCATGGGTGCTGCACTGTTGTTCTGGGCAGGCAGCCTCTGTCTTCCAAAGAGCATTGCTCCAAAGGAAACAATTGAACGCAAAGACTATCTGCCAATGATTATGGCAGCACTGCTCATCACTTTTGCCAACCAGATGTGTGTCATCTTCGGTATGTCAATGACCTCGCCTGTTGATGCTACTGTGATGTGCTCCACCACCCCATTCTTCACCCTCATCCTTGCTTGGCTGATTCTCAAGACAAAGCATCACTGGGCAAAGTTGCTCGGTGTCTGTCTGGGTTTTGCGGGAATGATGGTGTTTATCTTTGGTGGTGAGACCAACAGCGAGATGAATGTCACAAACCCTCTGCTGGGCAATATCATCTGTATCTGCTCACAGATCTTCGGTGCTCTCTATATGGTGAAATATGCGTTCCTTGCTGAGAAGTATTCACCATTCACCCTGATGAAATGGCTGTTCACCATCACAAGCGTTGTCATGCTGTTTGTGGCTGGTCCGAGCATCGTTTCTACTCCTTGGAGCACTATCTCTACCCAGGTGTTGCTCGAGGCTGCATACGTTGTGGTATTCGGCACATTCATCGCTTATGTGTTCCTGCCTATCGGTCAGCGTGCCATGTCACCAACTGCCATCGCAATGTACAACTACCTCCAGCCTATCGTGGCTGCTGTATTCTCTGTGATAATCGGTGTGGCAGCAATAACAACCTCTACGGTGATTGGTTCGATACTCATCTTCACAGGTGTTTACCTTGTAAACAAAAAACGATAAAAAAATAAACGGCATAAGAAAACGGGATGTGTAATGACATCCCGTTTTTCTTTTTATTACAACAACTTTTGTTTCAAGTTTTCTATCATATCCACTGCCATCTTGTCAAGGTCGTACTGTGGATTCCAGCCCCACTCTACTCTTGCACATGAGTCGTCCATACAGTCTGGCCATGAGTCGGCAATGGCTTGCTTCACTGGGTCAACATTGTAGGTCATGGTGAACTCCGGATAATACTTCTTTATTGTATTGAAGATTATCTCCGGGTCGAAACTCATTGCAGTGATATTGAAACTGTTACGGTGAACGAGTTTTGCTGGATCAGCCTCCATGATGTCTATCATTGCCTTCAATGCGTCTGGCATATACATCATGTCCATGAAAGTTCCCTTTGCTAATGGGCAGACGAACTCCTCGCCTTTGACTGCTGAATAGAATATATCGACAGCATAGTCGGTGGTGCCTCCTCCTGGGAGTGTCATGTGACTGATGAGTCCAGGGAATCGTACTGAACGGGTGTCAACTCCGAAACGGGTGAAATAATAGTCGCTCAGCAATTCACCAGTGACTTTTGTCACGCCATAGATAGTGTTTGGACGCTGGATAGTGTCCTGTGGGGTGTTCTGATGTGGGGTATTGGCACCGAAGGCTCCGATGGAACTTGGGGTGAAGACTGAACAGCCATAGATGCGTGCCACCTCAAGGCTGTTCACCAGCGAACCTATGCCGACATTCCAACCGAGCATTGGATTCAGTTCGGCTGTGGCACTCAGGATGGCAGCAAGGTTGTAGATGGTGTCGATATTGTATTTCTTCACCACCTCAACAATCTGCATTATCTGGGTTGAGTCGATTCTTTCCACTGGGCCACGCTCATAGACATCGCCCTTCAAAGGACGGAGGTCAGAGCATACCACATGAGAATCACCGTATATAGAGCGCAGTGTACGGGTCAGTTCCGAACCGATCTGCCCACCTGCGCCAATAATCAAAATGTTCTTCATTAGTTTTCTTTCGTTTTACTGGTTATGAATACCAGAACAAGGCATTAGCCCTCAATCTCAGCACGAACGGCCTTGAAAGCCTCTACACACTTGTCAAGATGCTCACGGGTGTGGGCAGCCGACACCTGAACACGGATACGAGCCTGTCCCTTTGGTACTACTGGATAGTAGAAACCTGTAACGAAGATGCCCTTCTCCTGCATCTTGGCTGCATAAACCTGACTCTTTGCTGCATCGTAGATCATAACGGCACAGATGGCACTCTCACTTGGCTTGCAGTCGAAGCCTTCTTCCTTCATGCGACGGAGGAAATAGTCGGTATTCTCATGGAGGCGGTTCTGCAGGTCGTTGCTTTCTTCCATGAGTTCGAACATACGGATTCCTGCTGCAACAAGACCAGGAGCCATTGAGTTAGAAAAGAGGTAAGGACGACTTCTCTGACGGAGCATATCGATGATTTCCTTCTTACCTGTAGTGAAACCACCCATAGCACCACCGAATGCCTTGCCGAGGGTACCAGTGAGGATTTCTATCTCACCACGGAGTCCGAAACGCTCTGTGACACCACGACCAGTAGCACCTACCACACCGGCAGAATGACTCTCATCAACCATCACCATTGCGTCGTATTTCTTAGAGAGTTCTACAATCTTATCGAGAGGGCACACATTTCCGTCCATTGAGAACACACCATCAGTTACGATGACACGGAAGCGGCAACTCTGTGCTGCCTGCAACTGGCGCTCAAGGTCTTCCATATCAGCATTGGCATAACGGAATCGCTGTGCCTTGCAGAGACGAACACCATCAATGATTGAGGCATGGTTCAAGGCATCGCTGATGATAGCATCCTCAGCAGTGAGGAGTGGTTCGAAAACACCGCCATTGGCATCGAAGCATGCTGCATAGAGGATTGTATCCTCTGTGCCGAAGAAGTCAGAGATCTTCTGCTCCAGTTTCTTATGAAGGTCCTGGCATCCACAGATGAAACGAACTGATGCCATGCCATAGCCACGCTCATCCATGCCTTTCTTCGAAGCCTCGATGAGTTCCTTGTTGTCAGCCAGACCGAGATAGTTGTTTGCACAGAAGTTGAGGCAGGTCTTGCCATTGACAAGGATTTCAGCACCCTGTGGTGATTCGATGACGCGCTCTGTCTTGTACAATCCGTCTGCCTTGATAGCAGCCAGTTCGTTGTTCAAATGTTCCTGAAACTTAGTATACATAGGTTTATTTCTTTAGGTTTTTAATTTCAATACAAAAGTAGCAATTATTATCTAAACAAGATAATACCACCCCTGCACATTAACATTAATTAATACAGGAACAATTTAATGTACACTCCCCCTTCGGGGGCTGGGGGGCTTAAAAAAAGAGTGACACTCTCATCGAGCATCACTCTTTATCTTAATGGTAAGATATTCTTACTTAACCTTTGCAACGATTGCTGCGAAAGCTGCTGGGTTGTTTACTGCGAGGTCAGCGAGAACCTTACGGTTGATCTCGATACCTGCCTTGTGAAGCAGACCCATAAGCTGTGAGTAGCTGATACCCTCGATGCGTGCAGCAGCGTTGATACGCTGAATCCACAGAGCACGGAAAGTGCGCTTCTTGTTCTTACGATCGCGGTAAGCGTATGTAAGACCCTTCTCCCAGGTGTTCTTTGCTACTGTCCACACGTTCTTGCGAGCGCCGTAGTAACCTCTGGTAAGCTTCAAAATGTTCTTGCGCTTCGCACGTGAAGCGACATGATTTACTGATCTTGGCATAGTTTTCTAACTTTCTTTTTACAAAAAGGTTTGACAATAAGGTTAATTAACGCAGGCAGAGCAGATCACGAACCTGCTTTGTGTTTGTACCATCCACGATAGTGTAACCAACGAGGTTACGCTTCTGCTTCTTGGTCTTCTTTGTGAGGATGTGGCTGTGGAAAGCGTGACGTCTCTTTACCTTACCTGAACCAGTGAAAGAA
>JAZQOD010000186.1:0-3346 GCA_045627685.1 Prevotella sp.
TCACAGAACGACATGGCTACGATCCGACTTAGGCAACGCCTGGTACGAGTATTGTATCTATCTGCTCATAGTCGGTGAACACCGTTGTGTTGGAAACCTTTGTGCCGAATCCGCCGTCAAGCATCGTTGTTTCTGGCGAATAAGGCCTCAGTACCATCTCCGTGTCGCTTACCACTTCCGGCAATAACACCCTTACACCGATTTCCACCAGTTCGTTGAGAAGCGGCAGGATATTCACCTCGTCGGGTAGGGGATAGAACGCCATGACGGTGGAAGCATCAACCAGCGCCTCATTGTCGAAGAGGTCGTTGCAGACCTCCTCCGACCATGACAGTCTTTCCTCGGCAGTCGTCTCAGAGAAACGCCTGCGTATCTCCTTTCGTAGTTCGGTTTTCGACATCATTTCTTTGCAGGTTTCTTTGGGAATGCCTCGCCACGCTCGAACACGCCCTGAGCCTCGCGTATCACCTCATCGTCCTCATTGAGGTACTGAGCCCACGCGTTGTCGTTGAGCATGTTGTAGATGATACGACTTGTGATGTATCTCTCAAGCAATTTATACGACTTCTGTATCATCAGGTTGCGGCGCTTCAAGCCATGAGAATCGGCGTATGTGGCAAACTTATCAACGAGATTCAGCTTTTTCAGATATGCTTTCAACTCTTCGAGAGTCTTGTATTCATTGAGCGTCTGACGGTTGTCGTCGGTATAAGTGAAGGCATACTGGAGAATCAGTCCGCTTACGGCAGCCTGCTTGTAGTATGATGTCACATTCAATGTGTCCTCAGGCACGAAGATGTCAGGAGTGATACCACCACCACCGTAAACAATGCGCCCGTTGTTTGTGTGATATTCCTTGCCGCTATGCTTTATGCTGTCCTGCGAGAAGAACTCACCATTGTTGTAGCGGTTTACGATATCCTGGGCATACTCATCGGTGTTGCCTGAAACATAAGGTTTCTGGATGCAGCGACCTGATGGGGTGTAGTAACGGGCGATGGTGAGGCGGATGACACTCTTGTCGGAGAAACCAACCTCCTTCTGCACAAGACCTTTACCGAACGAGCGGCGACCGATGATTGTAGCACGGTCGTTATCCTGAAGAGCACCGGCAAGAATCTCCGAAGCCGAAGCACTGCCTTCGTTGATGAGCACCACCAGCGGAATCTTCTGGTAACTGCCGTGACCATCGGAGCGGAAATCCTGACGAGGCAATTTGCGACCTTCCTGATAAACGATGAGTTTGTTCTTTGGCAGGAACTCGTTGGCAATCATAACAGCAGCCTGAAGATAACCACCGCCATTGTCGCGAAGGTCGATGACGAGGTTCTTGACACCCTCCTGTGAGAGGTTGGCAAGAGCAATGAGCAACTCGGCGTAAGTGGTGTCGCCGAAGTTCTTTATGCGGATATATCCCGTATTCTCGTCGATGAGGTGTGTCGCTGTGATGCTTCGCTGCGGAATCTCACCACGGGTGATGACAAACTCCTTGATTTTCTTCTCACCATAGCGCACCACGCCCACTTTCACTTTCGTGTCCTTCTCACCTTTGAGGCGCTTCATCGCTTCACGGTTTGCCTCCTCTATAGGCTTGCCCTTTACGGAGAATGGTTTGCCGTCAATCTCAACGATCTTATCACCGGCAATCAGTCCGGCTCTTTCCGCAGGACCATTGCTGATGACGTTCTGGATGTGGATAGTGTCCTGACGAATCGTGAACTCCACTCCAATGCCCGAGAAGGAACCCTTCAACTCGTCGGCAACGAACTCGGCGTCGTTCGAAGAAATATAGGCAGAGTGGGGGTCGAGTTCTGCGAGAAGGCTTGGTATAGCCTCCTCAACAATAGAGTCGAGGTTCACATCATCCACATACTGGTCTTTGATGATGTGCAGCAGACTGGAAATCTTATTGCTTCCGCTGCTTATGATGTTGAGTCTGTTGCCTCCGAAATGGTTAGCATAGAAGGTACCGATAAAGATACCGAATACTATACATCCCGCGAGAATCAACGGTGTAAATCTGTTGTTCTTCATCCTTTTATGATGTTGTTTCTATTCGTTCACATCTTTGAAAATCACCTCAATTCCAGCCCTCTCCAGCAGGTCGATGCCGTCGTGGAGACGATATATCTCACCATAGACCACACGCTTGATGCCCGCCTGGATGATGAGTTTTGCACATTCGATACAAGGCGAGGCAGTCACATAGAGCGTAGCACCGTCGGAATTGTTCGACGAGCGTGCTAACTTCGTTATGGCGTTAGCCTCGGCATGGAGCACATAAGGCTTTGTGACATTGTTCTCGTCTTCGCAGACATTTTCAAATCCGCTCGGAGTACCATTGTATCCGTCACTGATAATCATCTTCTCTTTCACCACGAGGCAACCCACCTGGCGGCGTACACAATAACTGTTCTCAGCCCATATACGCGCCATGCGAAGATAGCGACGGTCGAGTTTATCTTGTTTTGATTCCATTTCTTTCAAGTAATGCATCGATTGTTGGTTCTTGTCCTTTGAAATTCTTATAGAGAGTCATCGGGTGTTCTGTACCGCCCTTTGACAGAATGCAATCGCGGAAACGCTGTGCAGTCTCTTGGTTGAAGATTCCCTCGCGCTTGAATACAGCGAAGGCATCAGCGTCGAGCACCTCAGCCCACTTATAACTGTAGTATCCGGCAGAATAGCCGCCAGCCATGATATGCGAAAACTGCACTGTCATACATGTATCAGGCAACTGTTCCGACACCATTGCTTTCTCCCATGCCTTTTTCTCGAATAGGATGATGTCATCGGTAAACTCGTCCTTCTTTGTGTAGTATGCCATGTCAAGAAGGCCGAAACTGACCTGTCGCAGACAAGCCGAAGCCACCATATAGTTACGGCTTTTCACGATTCTGTCGATGAGTTCGTCAGGCAATGGCTCGCCTGTCTCATAGTGGAAGGCGAACGTACGGAGGAATTCCTTCTCGATGGCGTAGTTCTCCATGAACTGACTTGGCAGTTCCACGAAGTCCCACCACACATTCGTTCCTGACATTGAAGCAAATCGGGTGTTGGCAAACATGCCGTGCAGTGAATGACCAAACTCATGGAGGAAGGTCTCAACCTCACCGAGAGTCAGCAGTGCCGGTTTCTCCTCAGTAGGTTTTGTGAAGTTCATCACAACACTCACATGCGGGCGTACATTATTTCCTTTACGGTCAATCCACTGTCCCTGGAAGTCGGTCATCCAAGCGCCACCCCTCTTGCCATCGCGAGGGAAGAAGTCGGCATAGAACACTGCGAGGTATGATCCATCCTTGTCGAACACCTCGTAGGCTTTCACGTCAGGATGGTAAACAGG
>JAZQOD010000187.1:0-2500 GCA_045627685.1 Prevotella sp.
AATGGACACATTTTTATTATTTATACGCGCGCCCACACACTTGTTGCCTATGGCAGAATGGATGTGGTATGCAAAATCGAGGACGGTGGCACCCTTGGCGAGCTTGTAGAGGTCGCCCTTAGGAGTGAAAACATACACTTCCTCTTCCGAAAGTTCCATCTTGAACTGATCCATCATCTGCAGATCGTCGCCCGCCTCAAGAGCCTGACGGATGTTGGCGAGCCATGATTCCATATTGCCCTGACCACCTTTCACACCCTTGTAGCGCCAGTGGGCAGCAAGACCACGCTCAGCAATCTCGTCCATTCGTTCGGTTCGTATCTGAACCTCAACCCATTTGTTCTGTGGTCCGAGCACGGTGATATGCAACGACTCATAGCCGTTGGTCTTTGGCACCGACAGCCAGTCGCGCAAGCGCTTTGGGTTTGGCTGATACATATCGGTGATGATTGAATAAGCCTGCCAGCACTGCATCTTCTCGAGTTCAAGTGGCGAGTCGATGATGATACGGATAGCGAAAAGGTCGTAGATGCCGTTGAAACCACATTTCTGTTTCTTCATCTTCTGCCAGATGGAATGGATGCTCTTCGTGCGACCTTTCATGTGGAATTTGAGACCTGCCTTGGTGAGTTTCTCTTCGATAGGACCGATGAAACCGTCGATATATGCATCTCGCGAGCGCTTTGTGGCGTTGAGATTATCCTTGATCATATAGTAGGCATCATGCTCGAGATACTTGAGCGAAAGGTCTTCGAGTTCGCTCTTAAGACGATAGAGACCAAGTTTATGGGCGAGTGGGGCATAGAGGTAACTTGCCTCCTCAGCCACGCGGCGTTGTGCCTCGATGTTCTCGGTGTCGCGAATCTGTCGCATGATATTCACACGGTCGGCAATCATTATCAGGATCACGCGCATGTCCTCGGCAAAGGAGATGAGCAGGTTGCGGAAGTTCTCGCTCTCGACAGTAGGGGTCTTCTTGTACAGTTCGCGCACCTTCTGCAGACCACGGATAATCTGCACCACCTGTGAACCGAAGTTGCGCTCCATACCGTCGAGAGTGGAGTAGCCGTCGGTAGCTCTTGTGTAGAGCATGATTGCAACAGCGGCATCGCGACCAAGACCTATTTCCTGGATGGCAAGGAGGGCAGTCTGCAGTCCAAGGACGATAGGGTTCAGTCCGAACACATCGCGGCGTGTGAGTCCTTCCTCCATACATTTATTAATATGGTGGCGTATCTTTGCCTCGTCGTCATCTTGCAGTGAGTCGGCTAATTCTGTACGGATAATACTGAGAAGTCTAATGACTTCTTTTGATTCTTCCTCAGTAAAAACGAGCAATTCTTCCATAACAATCTTTACCTTACGAATGATACTTGTGTAACATTAGTGTGAATTTGGTTGCAAAAATACTGTAAATGACTGAAATCACCAAAAAAAACTGCCCACAAATTTGCCAGAAGCAAAAAAATGTTCTAAATTTGTGCTAGCAAATATAACTACAAACATAAATTGTATATTTAACCTAATATGTTTACAGAGAAAGATTTACAGCAGTTGGCTCAGCGTGGTGTCACACCTGAGCAGGTAGAGAATCAGTTAAAGCAGATTGCACAGGGCTTCCCATTCCTCCGCCTTGAGGCAGCTGCATCAGTAGGTAACGGCATCATGGCTCCAACAGACGCAGAGCGCGAGGCATTCGTGGGCCGTTGGCAGGATTACAAGGCTGAAGGTCACAAGATTGTGAAGTTCGTGCCTGCATCAGGTGCTGCAAGCCGTATGTTCAAGAACCTCTTCGAGTATCTCGATGCTCCTTACACAGAGCCATCAAACGATTTCGAGAAGAAATTCTTCGGCGAATTCAAGAAGTTTGCTTTCCGCAAGGCATTGTGCGAGAAGTGCAAGGAGAACTGCGACGACAAGTGTGCAGGAACTCTCATCGAGGAGGGTAACGGTAAGGCAGTTGTTGCCAACCTCCTGAAGCCAGAAGGTTTGAATTATGGTCAGTTGCCAAAGGGCTTGCTCCTTTTCCACAACTATGAGGACGGCGCACGCACTCCAATGGAGGAGCACCTCGTAGAGGCTGCACTCTATGCAAGCAGCAACGGTGAGGCAAATGTTCACTTCACAGTATCTCACGAGCACATGGACCTCTTCAAGGCACGCGTGGCAGAGACTGCCGACAAGTATGCCAAGGAGTATGGCGTGAAGTACAACATCTCGTTCTCAGAGCAGAAGCCTTCGACCGATACTATCGCAGCAAACCCAGACAACACCCCATTCCGCAACGAGGATGGCACATTGCTGTTCCGTCCAGGTGGTCACGGTGCTCTCATCGCCAACCTCAGCGACATCGATGCTGATGTAGTATTCGTGAAGAACATCGACAATGTTGTGCCAGACCGTCTGAAGGCTGACACCGTAGAGTACAAGCAACTCTTGGCTGGAATCCTCGTAGAACTCCAGGAGAAGGCATTCTCTTACCTCCGTCAGTTGGAGACAG
>JAZQOD010000188.1:0-4829 GCA_045627685.1 Prevotella sp.
ATGTCAAGAATGATTTGAAAATAGTAAGAGACCTGCTCAAGGACATCAGATACCAGCTTGAGGACAATAAAAACTAAGATTATAGTATACTATAGCCCTACTATAGGACGATTCTATAGTATACTACACTTTGATTTTCAAGTATTTTTTATATATTTTTGCAAGCACGATTCCGAAGGGGGTCGTGCTTTTTTGTGTTTTATCTTTCCACAGGGAGACAAGGCTCCCAGAAACTCCTGAACGCTGACAAGCCGGCGTAGAGCCAGCGCGAAGGACAGGGCAAGAGTGGATGCCCGAGCACCGGTGCTTCTGTTTCGAATCGTTTTCGCGATGGAAGCAACAACTAACATTCCAAAAACATGCCCTGTGTCTCAGGGTACAGAACAAGAACCTCTGATGTTTGCATTGGCGATGGTTCATCGTCATGGAATCAGCGATACAAGACTGGCAACCAATGTCAGTTTGGAGATGTGTCGCCCTACACTGAAGAAGATTGCAAACGGGGAGATGCCTGTGCGCGGGTACAAGAAATATATGGAGGGGCTGGTGGTCGTGATGAATGACCTTCGACTTAAGGCTATTCATAAGAATGACGAGGCAACGAGGCAGAGAATCGAGAAGGATATGATTGATATCCTGTTGGTGAACTTCGGCATTGCCACAGACTCGGAGCTGGAGGAGCGCGAAGCCGAAAAACGCCGTCAAAAGATACTCCGAGAAATAAAAATGTAAACGTGTGCAGGGCTCGTTTACAATCGATTGCTCGCCATTCAATATCTTCGTAAATTTGCATTGTCGAAACAAATTTATCAACGAAAAAGCAAATTAAAACAGATCGCAGTTATGAATAAAGAAGTATTTTTGAAGGCTATCAGCGAACTCCAAAGTGGTGACAAGAAGGATGGTTCGGGCAAGTGGTATGCAAGAGACATTGTTCTCGAAGTCAACGACAAGACTCTCTATCGTGACACATTCGTGGTGAGATACACAGGAGAGAAGGCCGTAGAGTGTAAACTTGAAGTTGGCAAGCGCTACCATGCAGAAATCAGTTTCTCTGTTCGCTCGACAGGAAATCGCACATGGCAGGATATGTGGCTCAAGAGATTGGAAATTGTCGAAGAGACTCCACAGGAAGAAGAACCTTTTTAGTTGGAGGCCTATAGGATATGAATACTAAAGACAGAGCACCACCGAAGTCCATGCCCTTAGGTTGAGTTAATTATGAATTAAGTTGTTAAATTAATAGATAAAAAATATGGAAGAAGTATATATAAAGAACATCCCTGTAAGCATCTACATGCAGGATGGCGAGAAGATTGAGCCTGGCAAGAAGATGTCGGGTGTGGCAGTTCTTGGTAAGGATGAGAAGAAATTCACATTCTCGAAGAATGCAAAACGCGAGAAGACTTACAGCCGCAACCCTGCACTCTTCTCGGGCGATCACACAACGGCACGACTCCAGAAGGATGGCGGTTACCGATTGACAACAATGATATCGAGTGCCTTTGACCTCTCGAAAGAGAAGAACATAGGAATACTTGTTGACGAGTTCAGGACAGCATTAATGAAAATAAAGAACTGATATGTCGTGCTATGAGATTGAATACCGTGGCGGAGCAAAGGTAATGAACCCCATCACATCCAGAAAGCAATATCTGGAACTTCGCAATCTGGCAGTACACATGGATTATGTCAGTCGTGTCCGTCAAGGCGAAAGCGACCTCAAATCCCGATTGCTTCAATTCAACTACTCGTGCATACCAGGTGAGGACGGCAGGTTGAAGGGTAGCAAGCAGATGTCAACCTCGGTAGGCATTGATGTGGACCATATTCCTGCCGAGGAGATGGAGGCTGTGAAGGAGAGAATCCTTGCAAAGAAGGACGAGATTGGCTTGCTGATGCTTGAACGCAGTGTTCGTTGCGAAGGCTATCACATTGTATGCAAGCGAGTGGAAAGCCTTTCACAGGAAGACAACATCAAGCACATTGCCAACATCCTCGGAGTAGAGCCAGACATGGGCGCAAAGGATATCACGAGAGTGTTCTTCGCTACCACTGCTTCTCCTGAAGACCTCATCTTTTTAGATGATGATATCTTCAAAGTAGAAGCATGCGAAGAAGTGAAAAGTGAACAACGAAAAGTGGAAAATCCGGAGTCGGAGGGGAGCACGTTCTATCCACTCCCAGATGTGGAGGGCAAGGATGATACTTCTAACGGTTTGCCATATAATGACATCATACCGGAGTTTTTCCGCATGGAGAACAAGAACTATCCTGCCTTCAAACGAGGTATGCGTAATGACTGTATCTTCAATGTAGTGGCAAAATACCTGAGGTATTGCACCGATCACGATTTTGCATTAATCAAGGACCTGCTCTATCCACAGTATGCCGTAGGACTCTCGGAAAGTGAGATGGATTCGATAATCAGTTCGGCACTCTCTCGTGAGCGTTCGCTGACTCCAAAAACCGTGAAGCAGGTATTGGCGAAATACACCGATGTCGATTACCCCGTCACTGATGAAGATGACGAAGAAGAGGCGGTTAACCTCCAACCAAAGATGCCTTCATCATTGCCAGAGTTCATAAAACTCATGACCTCGAAAGTGCCTGACTGCTACAAGCCTGCCGTTGCCACACAGATATTCCCAGCCCTCGCCGCACATCTGCATCAAGTGAGGTTCCGGTATATCGACAATGTGGAACACGAGCCAGGCCTGATGGGAGTGTGCATCGCTCAGCAATCGATAGGTAAAGGATGTGTGAACAAACCGGTGGACTGCATCAATGCCGACCTCATTGCCGACAATGCCCGCAACAAGGCTTTGGCACGCCAATGGCGAAAAGACTCTGCTGAGAGTGAGGAAGACAATATCGGACTGCTTTCCGACAAGGTGTATTTTCCTTTGCCTCTCGTCAACATGACCGATGCCGCCTTCACAGATCGCCTTCGTCGCCTCGAACAGAACGGAGAGAGAACAATGTTCATGAAGTTGGACGAGATTGAACTGCTCTATCAGGTGAACACAGGAGGCGACCTCAAGCCAGACCGACTCATATGCCTTGCCTACGATCGCAGTGAATACGGACAGGAGCGAGTGTCGAACAACAGTATCAGCGACAGTGCCAGAACACGATGGAACTGGGTGGCATCGACCACTCCTCCGAATGCCAGAGTGTTCTTCACAAAAGGAGATGCCTATCTCAATGGTGCTCTTACACGACTCAATATCTGCACCATCTTTCAGCCTAACGATCCGTACTTCATGCCTCGCTACGGAATCTATGACGAAGAATTTCAGCAGAAAGTCAATGAGTATGTGGCACGCCTGAATATGGCGAGTGGATTGATACAATGCACGAAGGTTGACCGCCTCATAGAACGACTTCGCCTCTGGTGTGTGGACAAGGCCATGGAGTATGAAGACAAGACGGAACGCAACATCTTCACCGACTTCTACAAGCGAGCACTGGTCATAGCATTCCGAAAGGCAATGGTACTCTATATAGCAGGTGGTAATGTGTGGACGAAGACGATGGACGATTTCATCGAATGGTCGTTGAAATACGACCTCTGGTGCAAATTCTACTACTTCTCTGACCTGATGATTTCGGCATACAAGAGCACAAAGCAGGGCGTCAGGAACATGGCCACAGAGAAGAAAATATCAAAGTTCGACTTGATATACGATAATCTCAGTCAGGAGTTCACTGCCGGTGAAGTGGACAAACAGTGTAAGTCGCTGAAAGTTTACACACCAAGCAAGGTTATCATCAGTAAGTGGAAAAGCAGTGGCCTCGTTGAGAAGATTGGAAAGAAAGAGTTCCGCAAAATCAGTTCAACGTAAGAAAAAGTTAAAAGGTTAAAAGGTTAATTTTCAGGTAGCTGTAGAAAATGAAATAAATTATGAAATGTAAAACAAGACCGCCCCCTAATGGAGACCCTCTCCGCCCTTCGGGCACCTCCCCCGTAATGGGGAGGATTTCAAAATGCCTCGGTGCGCAATAAGAAAAATATTAATGGCAGATTAATGTCCAGATTAATGGTAATTAATGTTCAAAACAAATGAAACGTCAAACAAGACCGCCCCCAGTGGGCATTAAAAAGAAAGATTATGATAATAGTAAATACACGCGGATTTCGCAACAACAATCCTTTGAACATCAGGCATGGTCAGTCGCACTGGCTTCATAAAGCCAAGATACAGACCGATCCAGCCTTTGTGGTGTTCGATGAAATGAAGTGGGGCTATCGTGCAGCATGGAAACTGATGGATTCTTACAGGCTTCGCCTTGCGAGCGAACACAAGCCATTCAATATCCACAACATCATTCGACGATGGGCACCACCAAACGAGAATGACACATCGGCTTATATTCAGCGAGTAGTGAAGATTTCAGGCATCCCAGAGTTTCAGCAACTATCGGAGCCAGGCAAGAAAGGAGACCAATTGGTGAAAGTCCTGAAAGGAATGACCATCGTTGAGAACGGCATTAAAGAGGAGCAAGTTCCAATGAACGCCATCAAAGATGGCTATTACCTTGCTTTCCCATACGGATGGATAGAAAATGAAGCAATTCTATTCACTTCATAAAAGACACTATTACAAGAACACGCTCGGGGAGAAATCCTCGGGCGTTTTTTGTTTCCCACAGCATGAAATTATGCAGATTATTTTTTTTTAATAATTTTTTTTTAATAATCTCAATAATTTCGTGATGGGTGCCTAAAATCACTTCGCGACAGCGAATAAATGCACTTTTATGGCTTCAAAGCCTGTGTGACTTATTTATTATTTAATGAAAAATGTACAGCAAAAGCATTCGCT
>JAZQOD010000189.1:0-7393 GCA_045627685.1 Prevotella sp.
CTCCTCACATGTCATGTATGGATCAAGACCATAAGAATCACAAATCTGGTTTGCTTCTTCAATAGAAGAAATACCATGCTTATTCAATGTAGCGAGGATCTGAGCAATACGACGATCCTGACTTTCAAATTTTACTTCGCGAATCATATTTATTTCTCCTATATTTTATTCGTGACGTGGATCAATTGACTTAACTGCACCGTCCTCTACCTTTGTACGGCCGTAAGTACCTGTAACACTCTTAAGAGCCTCGTTTGCATCAACACCCTTCTTGATAGCGTCCATGAACTTGCCCATGTGAACAAACTCATAACCGCAAGCCTGGTTGTCAGCATCGAGATACATCTTTGTGATGTAACCCTCTGTCAACTGGAGATAGCGAGTACCCTTAACCTTTGTACCATAGAGAGTACCTGTCTGTGAGATGAGACCCTTACCGAGGTCCTCGAGACCTGCACCGATTGCAAGACCGCCCTCAGAGAATGCACTCTGTGTACGACCGTAAACAATCTGGAGGAAGAGTTCACGCATTGCTGTGTTGATAGCATCACAAACGAGGTCAGTGTTCAATGCCTCGAGGATTGTCTTGCCAGGGAGAATCTCAGATGCCATAGCAGCTGAGTGTGTCATACCTGAACAACCGATAGTCTCAACGAGAGCCTCCTCGATTACACCTTCCTTTACATTGAGAGTGAGCTTACATGCACCCTGCTGAGGAGCACACCAGCCGATACCATGAGTAAGACCAGAGATGTCTTTGATCTCCTTTGCCTGAATCCACTTTCCTTCTTCTGGAATTGGAGCTGGTCCGTGGTTAGGACCTTTGGCAACGACACACATGTCGTTTACTTCTTTTGTGTAAATCATTTTAAGCTTAAATATTTAAGAATTAAATAATATAAAGTTCTCTTAGCCAATACTGCGTCAGTGGCAACTTGTGCCAAATCACACTTTGCTATGCAAAGATACATCAAATGAACGATAATTCCAAATATAAAAGCAATTTTTTTAGAAAAAAAATATGAAGACCCTCTCTCCTTACATTTTAATGGCTTCAAGTTCGGCGTAGTAACGCTTGCGGATAGCAAGGACCTTACGCAGGGTGTCTTTGTTATCAAGGTGCGACTTCAAATCAAGCGAGAAGTTGCATACTCCACTGGCTTCCAAACGGCCGAGCACTACTCCCACACTCATCTTATCCAACGACATCGCTGGCTGATAGGTGTGTTCCTTATCGGCCTTTTGTCCGATATTTTGCGACAGAACATCTGCCTTGACGAGGGTGTTGAGCAAATCGCGCACAACACTGAGTGGAATATCGGTTTCACGGGTCAGAGCAGTGGCTGTATATGGGCGGTGACCGTCAACAAATCGTCGGCAAATTTTACTCACGAGTATCAACGAGAGGAGTGCCTTGTAGCGGTTGCTCATCATCGAGGCTCCATCGGCATAGGTGAAGTCCTCGATATGCTGATTGGTGAAGCATAGTTCCGCTCCAAACAGACAGATGGTCCACGAGAACTGCACCCAGAGCATGAAGAGTGGCAGTGCGGCAAACGAACCGTAGATGGCGTTGTAGTTGGAGATGAACATCTGGGCATGGATATAGAACCACTGCAAGAGTGTCATTGCGAGGGCTGCGAGGAATGCGGGGATGATGGTGCAGGCCATTTTTACCCTTGTATTCGGCATGAGGGTGTACATCAGTACGAATACTACCCACATGAGGAGGAATGGTATGACATCAACAAAGATCTGCTGTACAGGTCCGAGGAGGTCGGAGATGCCCATCTGATTGAGCAGTGTGGTGACGAACATCGAGATGCCCGACATGAGGATGATGAGTATCGGGGAGAGGAAGAAGATAGCAACATAGTCGGTGAAGGTGCGCATTATGTTGCTGCGGTTCTCGGCGTGCCATATCGCATTGAACGCCTGTTCTACACTTCGTGTGAGCATCACTACTGTGTAGAGCATGAACACAAGACCGATACCGAGGATTATTCCGCTCTTGGTGTGTTCGAGGTAACTGTTCACAAAACCGATTATCAGTTCTGCTACCTGTGGCTGTGATGAGAGAAGATGGCGGAACCATTCCTCGATGTAGATGGTGAATCCGAATCCGCGGGCAATGGCAAAGACGACTGCGCAGATTGGCACCAATGAGAGCATCGTGCTGTATGTGAGCGCTGATGCTGCGTCAATGACACCTTTCGTGGTGAAGAACTTGATGGCAAAGACCAACTTCCTCACAACGATGTTCTGCAACAGTTTTGTATATCTTTCCTTCATCGATAGTTTCAAAAAAAGCAGTACCCCTATGAGCCGGGTTCTGTGCTCTCCCGGAGGAGAGTGTCTGTCATTTATCTACTATATGAGTTGCCTCATATCTCTAGCGTTCTACCCTCCATTGCATTCCTCGAAGGAAACTCGGGCGGACTACCCTCAGTCAACGGTATACGCGAACTTGCAGCCTCCAGATGAAACAGCCGACATGTCACCATGCCGCTGGTGGTCTCTTACACCACCTTCTCACCCTTACCTCTAATGGTACACTCCCCGAAGGGCGCACTCTTCCCGAGGCGGTTGTTTTCTTCTTTCGACACTTACTGTCACCAATAACTCGTAGATTAGCGAGTGGAGTGTCCTGTGCTGCCCGGACTTTCCTCTTGTCCCGAAGGACCAGCGACAGACCGGGATACTGCTTATATTATAGAAACCACATACAAATAGACATTAATATAATTTATGAATAAATTTGTGGATAATTCGTGATAATTCGTGTTCAAAAAAAATAAATATTGCCTGCGGCGCTACATAAATTTACCATGAATTGGCCATGAATTTAATCATGAATTTCTTTTTGCCCGTTTGTATATAATTCCTTAGTTATTCTTTTTCTTAAGGGCGAGCTTAGGGATCTTCACCTTGTCGCCAGGCTTTACCTCTGTGATGCCACCATTGAATGCCTCTACATAGCACTCCATGCCTGCACCGAGATAGCACTTACTGATGCTCTTGAGAGTCTGACCGTTTGCTACTGTCACAACTGTCTCCTGACCAACGATGTCGTATGCTCCCGTGCGTACGCGCGCGTCCTTATTATTATATACCTCTGCAGTCTTGTTTGCTGCAGGCGAACTTGCTGGTTTTGCTTTCGCTGCTTCAGCCTTGGCTTTAGCTTCTGCATCCGCCTGGGCTTTCACCTTGGCTGCTTCTGCTCGAGCCTTCGCCTCGTTTGCTGCTTCAGTCTTTGCAGTCTTTTCAGCTTCAGCCTTGGCTTTCTCCTCAGCGAGAGCCTTTGCCTTTGCGTTTCTTTCTGCAGCCTGATCCAGGAGAGCCTTTGTCTTGGCTGTCACAGGGATGCCTGATTCGGTTCTTACCAGACTGTCGCCATCGTTGAATGTGGCAACAACGGTATCAACCGCCTCTGACGCGTTTTCTGACTCCTGCATAGCAGAATACTGGATGTAATACATCATTCCATTGTCGCGCCCTACATTGTAGATGCAATAAGCGCCGAACCCGAGTAATGCTACGATTACCAGAGCGAGTAAAATACGAAGGTACTTCAAAATATTCTTGTTTTGTGTGAGGTCCTCACGAATTAATGATTCACAAACTGGGTTGCAGAGAAGGAGGGGCTCTCTGCCTTCGGCTGATTCCAGCCCCACAGTCCCCGAAGGGGGCAGACCCTCTCTGCCTTCGGCATCTCCCCCTATATGGGGAGAAGTTGGTTCGCCAGAGGTTTCAGGAGTATCCGGGGATTCCGGGGCTTCCGGTACAATCTCAACGAGTGGGACAGGAGTTTCCTCTTCTGGAGACTCTGGCACAATCTCTACAACTGGGATAGGAGTTTCCTCTTCCGGCGACTCCGGTACAATCTCAACGAGTGGGATTGGTGCGTCCTCTTCCGGAGATTCCGGGAGCGCTGGAGATTCCGGGAGCTCTGGCGAAAGCGGTTCCGGAATTTCTGGTTGTTCAGAATGTTCTGGCAGTTCTGGCTCAGGCTCTGCTAATTCCTCGTCGTATTTCTGGTCGATGAGCGAGAAATCAATATCCTCGGCGAGGTCTATCGACTCAAATGCTGAGAATGGTGCATTGATCCTGTCACGGACAGAATTCTCTGGAGTGAAGGATATCTTGTTGCGGCCTTCGATGGTGATGCGCTCGCCAGTGTTCACATTGACACTCTCGCGGGCATTCATCTCTGCCAACTTGAATGTGCCGAGGCCTTTCACCTTGACAATACCATCGTAGGCAAGGTTCTCGCGGATTATTGAGAACATCTCGGCTACAAAGACATCGGCATCGTGCTGTGAGAGGTTATACTTCTCGACGAGGCACTGACTGAGTTGCTTTATCTTACTCATCGCCTACCCCTCCTTTCTGCATACTCTCCTTCAAGGTTGATACTGGCTTGAAACCGAGTACCAGTTTCGGTGGCACGAGCATCTTCTTGCCACTGTTTGGGTTTACAAGAATGCGTTCAAGACGCTTCTTCACCTCGAAAGTGCCGAACTGAGGTATCGACGCACTCTGGTTCTCCTCTACATTCAAGAGGAGTTGCTCCATCACAGCAGACACCATCTTCTGTGCCGTCTGCTGAGTGCAACCTGTACGCTGCGCCAGTTCTGATATGTATTCTTTATTATTCAAAGCTTTGCCAAGAATTTTTAACTTTTAACTTCTCCGTAGAGGTCGAACTCCTCGCTGTTAGTTATGCGGACATTATAGAAGCGGCCTTTTATGAGGCGCTTTTTTGCAACAGGGATGAGCACCTCGGGATCCACCTCCGGCGAGCAGAACTCCGTACGACCGATATAATAGTCGCCTTCCCTGCGGTCGATAATCACCTTCAAGGTCTTGCTCACCTTCTCTGCCTCTATCTCTGCCGAGATATTCTGCTGTATTCGCATCAGGCGCGAGAGGCGTTCCTGCTTCACCTCCTCCGGCACATCATCTGTATATTTCTTTTCGCTCGGCGTACCTACCTCCTCGCTATAGGCGAAAGCACCCATTCGCTCGAAGCGTGCCCATTTCACGAAATCACACAACTCGCGGAAGTCCTCTTCGGTTTCACCTGGGAATCCCACCATGAGGGTGGTTCGGATATGTATCCCTGGCACTTCCTTTCGCATGCGCTCCACAAGGTCGTAGGTTTCCTGTTTACCCAGATGGCGCTGCATCCTCTCGAGCACTCCGTCGCTGACATGCTGAAGGGCTATGTCGAGATACTTGCACACATTATCGTGTTCGCGCATTACTCTGAGCAGATCCATCGGGAAATCCTTTGGATAGGCGTAGTGCAGACGAATCCACTCCACACCTGGAATCTCCGCCATCCGCTCCACGAGTTCGGCTATCTTACGCTCGTGATAGAGGTCGATACCATAATATGTCAGTTCCTGGGCAATAATCTGAAACTCCTTCACGCCTTGAGCCACCAGTCCCTTCACCTCATCGAGGATATCCTCCATAGGGCGCGACTGATGTTTGCCCGTAATGATTGGTATTGCACAGTAGGCGCAGTTACGGTCGCAGCCTTCGGCAATCTTCACATATGCATAATGCTTCGGAGTGGTGATATGACGCTCGTTGGTTATGCTCTGGTCGTACTCATGACCGAGGTCAGAGAGCAGTTCTGTCCAGTTGAACTTTCCATAATATTTGTCAACCTCAGGAATCTCCGTCATAAGGTCGGCCATGAATCGTTCGGCGAGACAGCCCATCACATACAGTCTCTTGAGTTTGCCCGATGTCTTGCGCTCTGCCAGTTCGAGAATCATGTTTATGCTCTCTTCCTGTGCATCGGCAATGAAACCACAAGTGTTCACCACAGCGATATCGCCCGTCAGTCGGTCGGCATCATGAGTCACCTCATATCCCACCGCCTCCAACTGGCGCATCAGTCGCTCAGAATCAACAAGATTCTTGGAACAACCCAGGGTGATGATATCTATTTTACAATTTGACAATTTACAATTTACAATTTAGAGTATTAAACATCCCTCCTCCAGGGAGGGCTTGGGTGGGCTTGAGAGCCTGGAGGCTCTATTTAAACAAACTGTCCACAAACTCATTTCTATTGAAGAGCTGCAGATCTTCCATGTGTTCGCCCAGACCGATGTACTTCACTGGTACCTTCAACTGATCCGAGATACCGATCACTACTCCTCCCTTGGCTGTTCCGTCGAGCTTTGTCACAGCGAGCGATGTCACCTGTGTCACTGCCGAGAACTGCTTTGCCTGTTCGAAGGCGTTCTGACCAGTGGTAGCATCCACAACGAGCATCACCTCATCAGGAGCTGTTGGCACAACCTTCTTCATCACATCCTTGATTTTCTTCAACTCGTTCATCAGTCCCACTTTGTTGTGGAGACGACCGGCAGTATCAATGATGACAACATCAGCACCATTGGCCTTTGCCGATGAGATGGTGTCGAATGCCACAGAAGCTGGGTCGGAACCCATCTGCTGCTTCACTACCGTCACACCGACACGCTCACCCCAGATGCAGAGTTGCTCTACTGCCGCAGCACGGAATGTATCAGCAGCACCGAGATACACCTTCTTGCCAGCCTGCTTGAACTGATATGCCAGTTTGCCGATGGTGGTAGTCTTGCCCACTCCATTCACACCCACAACGAGGATGACATAAGGAGTATGATCGGCTGGGAGGTCCCAGTTGTCGTTATCTTCGGTATTGTTTTCTGCCAGAAGAGCAGCAATCTCATCGCGGAGGATGCCGTTAAGTTCGGATGTCGATACATACTTATCGCGAGCCACACGCTCCTCGATGCGTTCTATCACCTTCAGGGTGGTATCAACGCCCACATCACTGGTTACAAGCACCTCCTCGAGGTTGTCGAGAACATCATCATCGACAGTCGATTTTCCTGCAACAGCACGTGCGAGTTTATCAAACACACTTGTCTTAGTCTTCTCCAGACCCTTGTCAAGTGTCTCCTTCTTATTCTTATTGAAAAATCCAAAAATACCCATATAGTTTCTTTTTCTTTTAATGAACACGCGTACTCACATGCCCACTTGCATAATGCCCACGCGCGTAATCAATTGCAAAATTACAACTTTTTTTCCAAAAAGCCACAAATCACCCGAGAAAAATCGGCTCACCCGTAAAAACCTGTGTGATTTATTTATTATTTAATGAAAAATGTACAGCCAAAAGCGTTGCTTTTTCGTTATTCATCTTGTTCTTGGCATCTAATGAGTAAACTCTTATCTGCCAACCCCAATCTGCCTAACAGTAACTATCGTTACTTGGCTGTACTGGAAAATAGAGCCCCAATGGGCAAAATCGGCAAATAGGCCGAAAAATAAAATAAGTACGCGGCGAGCCTTTACCCGGATGTTATTTTTCCTATTGAGG
>JAZQOD010000190.1:0-43611 GCA_045627685.1 Prevotella sp.
TATGCTGAAGTCCGGCAGTCAGATCCTCCGGGGAAAGCACATGGCCGATATAAGCCGTTGCGTAAGCGCCAAGGATACCAGTCAGTGAGCTGAATATCACGAGGAAAGGCATTATGGTTATCAATCCGGTGATTTTCGGCAATATCAGGAAGCTTGCAGAGTTCACACCCATTATGTCCAAAGCGTCAATCTGCTGTGTGATACGCATTGTTCCCAGTTCCGAGGCGATGTTTGATCCCACCTTTCCGGCAAGGATGAGACACATGATAGAGCTGGAGAACTCGAGCAGCATAATCTCTCGGGTAGTGTATCCCGATACCCAACGAGGCATCCAAGGGCTCTGGATGTTGAGTTTCATCTGGATGCAGATTACTGCTCCGATGAAAAACGAGATGATAAGAACGATAGGTATGGAGTCAACACCTAATGCCGACATCTCCTTGATGTATTGTTTCCAGAACATGCGGAAGCGCTCGGGACGGGCAAAAGTGCGTCCCATAAGGATAAGATAGCGCCCGAAAGTCTCAAGGATTTCGTATATTTTCTTTGAAATGAACATGCGTTTATATTTAATAATGTGCAAAATTAACCAAATTCTAATGAAAATCGCCTATAATTGCCGTAGTTTTTTAATGAAACGATGGCTATTAAGTGTATTTTTACTAATTTTGCAGTAAAATAGCAAAGCAAAGTCTCAGTCATCGAATAATTTATGGAAGATAATCAGATAATTGTTGGACAGGATAGTTCAGTGCTCCGTGCCGAAGGTTTGGTGAAGCGTTACGGTAAACGAACTGTCGTAAATGATGTGTCAATCAATGTCCGTCAGGGCGAGATTGTAGGACTGCTCGGACCTAATGGTGCCGGCAAGACAACCTCGTTCTATATGACCACTGGTTTGATTATTCCAAATGCCGGACATATCTATATCGATGATCAGGAGATAACAGAATTCCCGGTTTACAAGCGTGCCCAGAATGGAGTAGGTTATCTGCCTCAGGAAGCCAGCGTTTTCCGCAAGATGAGCGTTGAGGATAATATCCTCTCTGTGCTTGAAATGACCAGCCTCACTCGTGAGGAGCAGTTGGCGAAACTTGAGAGTCTCATTGCTGAGTTCCGACTGACAAAGGTGCGAAAGAACAAAGGTGACCAGTTGTCGGGAGGAGAGCGCCGCCGAACAGAGATAGCCCGATGTCTGGCAATCAATCCTAAGTTCATTATGCTCGATGAACCATTCGCCGGTGTCGATCCTATCGCTGTGGAGGACATTCAGAATATCGTGTGGCAGTTGAAATACCGTAATATCGGCATTCTCATCACCGACCATAATGTTCACGAGACCTTGTCTATCACAGACAGAGCCTACTTGCTGTTTGAGGGACGCATTCTCTTCCAAGGTCAGCCAGAGGAATTAGCTGAGAATCCTATCGTAAAAGAAAAGTATTTAGGTAAGAACTTCGTGCTTCAGAAAAAGCAGTTCCAGCTTGATTACGAAAAGGGCTCGAAGTAGAAATACCGACTTATCTCAATAAGTTGGTTAAAAAAGCATATAGATAGCCCGGATTTTTGGTGGTTTGAGCAAAATTTATTACTTTTGCATTCGCTTTTAATGTGGCGCCCCTAAAGGGAGCCCCTTTTTTAGTGCAATGGAATAATAATTAAAATTGAAAATAAAGATGAAGATTGTATTTGAAAACCCTGACAAGGTGAACGGTCTCATGACCCTCACAGTAGAAGAGTCGGATTACGCTGCTCAGGTAGATAAGCAGTTGAAGGAGTATCGCAAGAAGGCAAACATCCCTGGTTTCCGCCCAGGTATGGCGCCAATGGGCTTGATTAAGAAGCAGGTTGGTACACAGGCTAAGATGGATGTCATCAACAAGGTAGTTGGTGAGGAGATGTACAAGTACGTACAGGACAACAAGATCCAGATGCTCGGTCAGCCAATCCCATCAGAGAATCAGGTACCACAGGATTTGGAGAAGGACACAACATTCACATTCGTTTTTGATATCGCTGTAGCTCCAGAGTTCGAGGTAAAGCTCTCTGGTCACGACAAGGTGGATTACTATAATATCGTTGTTGACGATGAACTCATCGACCGTCAGGTTGATATGTTCGCTTCACGCAGCGGTTCTTATGTAAAGGCAGAGACATGCGAGGGCAACGACATCCTTTTGGGTGACCTCCGCGAGCTCGATGCAGAAGGCAACACACTCGAGGGTGGCATCACTCTCACTGAGGCTCGTATCATGCCTTCATATATCGCAAACGAGGAGCAGAAGAACATCTTCGACGGTTGCAAGCTCGGTGACATCCTCACCATCAACCCACGCGCTATGTACACTGACGCTGAGATGGCTGCTCTCCTCAAGGTAGAGAAGGATCAACTCGCTGCTCATGAGGGCAACTTCAGCTATCAGATCACTGAAATCAGCCGTTACCAGAAGGCAGAAGTAAATCAGGCACTCTTCGATTCAGTTTATGGCGAGGGCGTTTGCGCTGACGAGGCTGCTTTCCGTGCAAAGATCGCTGAGGGTGTTAAGACACAGCTTCAGTCTGATACAGACTTCAAGTTCCTCCAGGATGTTCGTGCTCACATCGAGAAGAAGATCGGTACTCTCACCTTCCCAGACGCAATCCTCAAGCGTATCATGCTCGCTTCAAACGAGGATAAGGGTGCTGAGTTCGTTGAGAAGAACTACGAGGCAAGCATCAAGCAGTTGACATGGCACCTCATCAAGGAGCAGCTCGTTGCTGCGCACCAGATCAAGATCGAGGACGAGGATATCAAGGCTACCGCTATTGAGGCAGCTCGCGTACAGTTCGCACAGTATGGCATGAACAATGTACCAGCAGAGTACCTTGAGAACTACGCTCAGGAGATGATGAAGAACCGCGAGTCAATCGACGGTCTTGTAGATCGCGCTATCGACGTTAAGTTGACAACAGCACTCAAGAGCGTTGTAAAACTCAACGAGAAGGACATCACTCTCGATGAGTTCAACAAGTTGATGGAGGCTTAATCGACATTGCAAAGTGGCACCGCAAACCGGTGCAGATTATATAGAAAAGGCTTTATGGTGATTCCATAAGGCCTTTTGCTTATTTTTGCCTATTCCAACACAAAGTGATGTCTTTTTGAAATACACCTTATTAATAATATATACACGTGCGTAGCTTGAATGCTTTTCTCTAATCTTAAAAATTGTTTTAGTTTATACACAAAATAGGGGTTGATTATTCAAAAAGTACTATTTTTAAAGAAAAAAATGCTATTCAATAAAAAAAAAGCTTCAAATTATTGTTAATATTGCTAAAGTTTTGTATCTTTGCATTACAAAATAAAGGGAACTATTCATTAAGTATTCAAAATAATAAACGAAACAATAATTAGAGGCTAAATCAAAAACAGTAAATGAGATTCAACCTATCAATATTAATCAATTTTTAAACCGTATTTATTATGAAAAATGACTTGCAAAACGTAAGACCGTTCCGACGTGTCGCACTTTCAGCAGTCTTGGCAGCCGTAATGACAGTAGGCGCTATGCCAGTCATGGCAGGCACAACTGTTAGTGGTGAGCCAAATGTCGCTCGTCCTGCAGACAACGTAATTACCGGTCGTGTTGTTGACAATCTCGGTGAACCACTGATTGGCGTAACAGTCATGGAAGTTGGTACACAGAACGCAACAGTCACAGACTTTGATGGAAATTACTCTCTGTCAGTGAAGGCAGGAGCTAAGCTCCAGTTCTCTTACATTGGTTTCGTTGCACAGGAAGTAGCTGCTCGCAACGGCCAGACTATCACTCTCGCTCCAGAGAACAATGACCTCGATGAAATCGTAGTCGTAGGTTATGGTGTTCAGAAGAAGGCTAACCTCACAGGTGCTGTTGCATCTGTAGACTTCGCTAAGGAAGCACTTTCTCGTCCTGTAACTTCAGCTGGTCAGGCCCTCGCAGGTATGGCTGCCGGTGTTCAGGTAATGCAGTCTTCTGGTCGTCCAAACTCAGAAGGCATTGATATCAAGGTTCGTGGTGTCGGTACATTGAACGACGCTTCTCCACTCGTTCTCGTAGACGGTATGGAGATGAGCCTTAACGACGTAAACCCTAACGATATCGAGAGCATCTCTATTTTGAAGGATGCTGCATCTTGTGCTATCTACGGTAACCGTGGTGCTAACGGTGTAATCCTCGTTACTACAAAGCAGGGTCAGGAAGGTCAGACACGAGTAACTTACTCAGGCAAGCTCTCTATCAACACACCTTCTAAGCTCGTTAAGTTTATGAGCAACTATGGTGACTACATGGAGCTCGTAAATATTGCTGGTGATAACTTTGGTTCAGGTCACACATATTCTGATGCAACAATCGAGAAGTGGCGTGCAGCAGAGAAGGATCCTAACGGTTTCCTCGCTCCTGGCCAGAAGTATCCTAACTACGTAGCATATCCAAACACTGACTGGTATGATGAAATCTATCAGACAAAGGTTATGCAGGAGCACTCACTCTCACTCGTAGGTAAGGAGAAGCGCACTAACTATAGCGTAGGTCTTACATATCAGAACAACCCTGGTATGATTGTACGTTCTGGTGTAGAGAAGTACTTCATCAACACAGCTGTAACAAGCAACGTTACAGATTGGTTGGAGATCGGTTCTCACATCTGGGGCTCACACGACGATCAGGATCGTAACGACGTTGATCACCTCACAGCATGGGAGTTCTTGAAGACCGTTCCAGGTATCTATCCATTCTACGATGGCAAGTACGGTGGTATCGAGACTTCTGAGGAAGATGGTGCTGCTCACAACCCATTGCAGAACATCAACGCTAATGGTGACTCTTACTATAAGCACACACGTGCTCTCGCAACAGCTCACGCTCAGATCAAGTTCTTGAACGACTTCACATTCAAGACACAGATCGGTTACGAGTACTTCCACCAGCGTCATAAGTATGTTAGCCACAACGAGTTGAACTATAGCTTCAGCCGTTCAACAGAGGATAATGATTATATCGTTACTCCTGCAGCTACACTTTCTGACGTAAATGTATATATGTACCACAATGAGTTCTACAAGTGGAAGCTTACTAACACTCTCAACTGGAACCACACATTCGGTCAGCATGATGTAAGTGCTCTCCTTGGTTTCGAGGAGCAGAAGTACTATGCTCACACTCTTGATACAAACAAGCGTGGTATCCTTGACTGGTCTATTACAGACATGAGCACTGTTACAGAAATGCGTAACATCTCAGGTAATGATACAGAGAACCGCTATCGTTCATGGTTCGGTCGTGTAAACTATGCATTCGCAAGCAAGTACCTCTTCGAGGCTGACTTCCGTTACGATGGTTCTTCAAAGTTCGCTCCAGACGTACGTTGGGGTTTCTTCCCATCAGCATCTGCAGGTTGGCGTATCTCTGAGGAGGCATTCGCAAAGAATTCATTCCTTAATGTATTCGATAACTTGAAGCTCCGTTTGTCTTATGGTGTACTCGGTAATTCGGCTGTATCTGACTATGCTTACCAGTCATTCTATGAGACAGGTTATGCTGTAATGGGTGGTGTTAAGTCTCCACGTTTCTATTTGAACCAGCTTCCTAACATTGGTGTTACTTGGGAAACAACAAAGACCTTCAACGTAGGTATTGACTTCGCTACATTGAACAACCGTCTCTATGGTACTATCGACTTCTACAACAAGTACACAGACGGTATCCTCTATAGCCCTTCTATCGGTTTGACATACGGTGATAAGACTGCTCCTTTGATGAACCTCGCTGAGGTTAGCAACCGTGGCCTTGAGTTGACAATCGGTTGGAACGACCGTGTAGGCGACTTTACATACGGTGTTTCTGTAAACGGTACATGGAACCGCAACCGTGTTGAGAAGTATAAGGGTACATGGCAGTATGGCTGGGATGAGAATGGTGTTTACTTCTCTAACCTCGGTGAGGTTTCTGCAGGTGGTAACCAGCGTATCGTAGAAGGCCATCAGATCAATGAGTGGTACCTCACCCCAACTTACTCAGGTACAGGTAGAGGCTTCGCTGCTGACGGTATCAATGGTGGTCCTAAGGATGGTATGATCCGTACAGAGGCTGATATGGAATGGGTTAAGGCTATGATCGCTGAGGGTCACGAGTTCCTTCCAAAGCGTACTGTTGCTCAGAACGGTATCTGGTATGGTGACCTTATCTATGCAGATACAAACAAGGATGGTACATATGGTGGTTCTAACGACCAGGAGTTCCAGGGCATCTCACGCACTCCTAAGTTCAACTTCGGTATCCAGGCACGCGCTGCATGGAAGGGTGTTGATGTTTCTATGAACTGGGGCGGTGCTACAGGCTTCGGTACATACTGGGAGGAAGTAGGTCAGAACTCTTCTGACGTTGTTTACGGTCTTTCTATTCCACAGGAGATTGCTGACAACTACTACTCAGCTGACAATATCAACGCTAAGTATCCACGTGTCGTACTTGCTAACGAGACACAGAACACAGGTATTCAGAACACATTCTATTTCCAGAAGTGTGACTTCATGAAGCTCCGTAACTTGACAGTAGGTTATACATTGCCAAAGAACTTGACACATACTATTTACTGTCAGAACGTACGTGTTTACTTCTCAGGCGAGAACCTTTGGACAATCACAGGCTTTACAGGTCTTGATCCAGAAATGGCAGCAGGTTCAGGCTACACAACAATGCGCCAGTTCGCATTCGGTCTTAACGTAACATTTTAATTAATAAGGAGAAAATCTATATGAAAAATATATTCAATAAAGGTCTTGCAGCTGTAGCCATCCTTGCTGGTGGTATGATGCTTGGCAGCTGTAGCTCCGACTTCCTTGATACAGTTCCTGGTAACAAGGTTTCTACAGGAAACGTATGGACATCGAAGAACATGGCTAACGCTGTAGTAACAGGTGCTTACGAGCGTTTCGAGTGGGAGCACAACGGCGATATGGGTCGTTACAAGTGGGATAACTGGTGCGAAATCATGGACGAGGACGTTAACTGGACAGGTGACTGCAAGTTCAAGATGGGTTCTGCAACAGCTACTTCTGATATCTTCAAGAATGTTTGGAAGATGCTCTATGAGGAAGTATATCGTACTTCAAATGTTATTGTAAACATTGATCAGGTGCCTGATATGAGCGATGATGAGAAGGCTCGCGATATCGCAGAGATGAAGGTTCTCCGTGCTTGGGCATACTATCGTGCAAACTGCTTCTATCGTGGTGTACCTATCTATACTGAGCCAGTAGAGTATGGTAAGGCAGATAAGGGCCGTAACACTGTTGATGAGGTTTGGGCTCAGATTATCCAGGATTGTACAGAGGCTATCAACTGTCCTCAGCTCCCTGCTAAGTATGCTACATCAGATGGTAACTACGGTCGTATGACTAAGGGTGCTGCTTACTTCCTCCGTGCTCAGGTTTATCTCTGGCAGAAGAAGTGGCAGGAGGCTGTTAACGACTTCGAGGCTCTTAAGACTTGTGGTTACAAACTCTTCTATGTAGAGAACTCTGACGCTGAGAATGCTCAGTTCGGTTACAACCTCTCTTACAAGAAGTTGTTCAAGGAGGCTAACGAGAAGAACGATGAGTTCATCTTCCAGTATCAGTACACTGGTGACTCAGGTCTCGGTAACAAGTACAGCGCAACATACGGTAACCGTGTAACTGTAGGTAACGCTTGGAACAACCACCTTGTTAACCCTTACTTCATTGAGACTTACACTTATGCTAACGGTAAGCCATTCAACTGGAATGACGTAATCCCAGGTTACAATGAGATGGATGTCAAGGCACGTTCGGTATTCTTCCTCCGTGACCACCTCTCAAAGAATCCAACTGCTGCTGACGATGCTGCTACAGCCAATCAGTCACAGGCTAAGTACGAGCAGATGGAGAACTATGGTTCAGATATGTCTAAGTATCTCGTCGAGGGCAATGAGGAGCGTATCCTTCAGGCTTACAATGGCCGTGACCCACGACTCCTTATGAGCGTAATCACTCCTTACTCTGAGTACATCGGTGGCTGTACAGGTACTGCTGTCACTTATACACTCCGTTGGCCTTACATCGGTTCAGATGCTGCATTCCCATACGACGTACGTACCGATACTAACGACCGTTACTACTACCTCATCCGTAAGTGGGTACACGAGGGTCGTGAATGGAACCAGTGGGGTGACTCTCCAATCGATATCCCTCAGTTCCGTTATGCAGAGGCTCTTATCGGTCTTGCTGAGGCTTACAACGAGCTTGGCAACACAGACAAGGCTGTTGAGGCTTTGAACCAGGTTCGTGAGCGTGCAGGCGTTGCTAAGTTGAACAGCAACGAGTGGACAATGGTTAAGGATCAGGCTGACCTCCGTGAGCGTATCCAGAACGAGTACAAGTGGGAGCTTGCTTTCGAGAACAAGGTTTACTTCCACGAGCTCCGTTGGGGTGCTAACCTCCCTCAGATTACTGTAACAGCTAACATTCCTGTTGGCGGTGAGCATAAGACTGTTACTGGTACACACTGGCGTGCTAAGACATTCGCAGGTGGTAATGGTATGACAGAGATGTGGGGTGTACATCGTTACACACTCAACGAGCCACCAGCATCACTTGGTGACGTTTGGGCTATTCCAGATGAGGAGTGCCAGCGTAACCCTAACCTCGTACAGAACAACGGTTGGAAGTAATTCCCCGGTTTCTATCACGAATAAAATAAGGAGTTCGGCGATTGCCGAACTCCTTTTCTTTGTATTAGTATGAATGCTAACTGCTTGTGAAGAGCGTGTGGAAAAATTATTCTTTTACCTTTATCTTATCTCTCTTGTTTGAGAGAATCTCCTTAGCACCGTTTACATGGTCGAATTCAACAGGCTTTGCCGTGAAATCCGGAGTATTGTAAGCCTGCATCATATTCTGGTAATAATCTAGAGGATTGCGTTGTGGCATCATAAATGGCTTTGAAATATTGCCTTTGTTATCAACGGAACAGAGATAGAGGCGTGTAAACTGACCATCATCGCGGCGTGAGGTGAATACGATCCAATGGCTGTTAACATTCCAGTTGTGGAAGCTGTCGCTGTCATCGCTGTTGGCTTCAGTCATAGGACGAACGTCGCCCGAAGCAAGATCCATTATCCATTGGTCGGCCTCCTTGTGCCAAATTGGGAAGCAACCATAGTCGCAAACGGTGAACATGAGATATTTTCCATCGTAAGAAGGGCGTGGGTGAACTGCGCTCTTTCCCATCTTGCGAGCATCAAAGATGGTATCAACCTTGTTGCCAAATTCGCCCTTTACAGGGTCGAAATCAATCTTGCAGATGTTATATTTGATGTTCTTCAATCCGTCTGGAATCTCTTCCTGGAATGCAGTACAGAAGTAAATCGTCTTACCGTCAGGCGAGAAAGTAGGGTAACTCTCCATCCAGTCTTTGGTCTTCACAAGAGGCGAGATAATCAGCTCTTTTTTTTCTACATCGTAAATCTGCAGGTCGGAACCCTCGTCGTAAACCTCAACGAGCTTGCTTCTAACGGAATGGAATGCCTGGTGTGTACTGTTTGTGGAGAATGCGATGTATTTTCCTGAAGGATGCCAGTAAGGATAAACACATGTGCCCAATGTTTTATCAGTCTTTGTATCCAGACAGTCGTGCTTTCCGTTGCTTTGAACGATGGTTGCACCATTGGCTCCACGGATGTGGAACGTGAAGTTGTCAGGGTTTGTACGGTTTGATGTGTGACAGTTCATGCAAGCGCCAGGAACCTCCTCGTTGTCGAGGATGGTGTATTCGTCGAAGTTTGAAAGGTTGCGCTGGTAAAGGCCCATTTTGCCGAACAACATGTATCCAGGAGCAATGCGACGATAGGTTACTCCCCATTCATCGAGGGCAAAAGGACTTACTACCATTTCAAAAGACTTGTATTCTTTCCATTCACCATTATCCTTGACGGAAAGAATACACTCCAAAGTTCCGCCCACGTTGGCTTTTGTCAGTTCGTGCCAGTCGTCAATGTCGATATCGATAGTCTTGCCGCTCGTATGTAGCTCGCCTCCCTTGCTCCCTCGGATGACAAGGTCGAGCATCGAGTATTCCCCGCCAAGAAAGTTGAAGTTGAGAGGTGCTATCTCGGCAGGGATAGTAACACCGATATAATCAGGGTAAATCTTCGGTTGCTGATCAAGTTTTGTAGCGTTCTGTGGAGAATCGCTACAACCTGCAAGGAGCAATCCCGATAGGATTATTGGGAAAAAACGTTTCATACTATATTAAATTGTTCTGTTGAACATGACAGATAATCAAGTAAGGAAATTTATTTTGTGCCAAGGATGTACGACCAAGCACTTGTTTTCAAACGTCCGATGCTCAGCATTGGGTCATTAGGATTGTTGGAATAAGCATTGAAGAAACTACGGAAATCTTCCATCGCCTCATTTGTAACCGGCAAGTCACGATCCTCTTTGGCGATAGTCGCCAGCAGATAAGCTTCCTGCCAATGGCGAGGCATCACATACTTCTTCCAATGCGCAGCATCGTGGTTCAGTATTTCGTTGAAGAATTTTATGTTCTTGTCGAGCACAGCATAGGCAAGCGCATATTCATGAGCCAGAGAATTACTCTTGTTCTGGTAGTACAGACGAGCCAAAGTCTGGTTCAGTAAGTTGGTGCTGTACAGAATATCGGTCTTGCCAGAAAGCTTACGCAAGTTGTAGTATTCATTCTCTTCGTTGAACAAATCCTTGTTTTCGATCATCTTCAGGCGTGATTCCGCCCATGAGCGATAGAACAAGGTACGCTTCAATCTCAGCAGATATCGCTGAGCCACACCATAATGGCTATTGATGAGATTGGTCTCCGCCAGACGTCTGTACACGCGCGCGCTCTCGTAATGATTAGGTATAGCAGCCTGTGCTTCGAAGAAGAAACGCTGTGCCTCGTTCACCATTGCGAGCTGATAGAATATCTCCGATTGGGCAAGAGTGGCGAAATGATTGCTTGAGAACGGCATGATGAGACCCTCTGTGCCGAATTGCGGGAACTCAAACATACGTTCGCCCAACTGCCCTTTCATGCCAAGAGCAAGGTTTACGCATGCGGCATCGTATGGAGTAGGCGAAGGAGTCTTTTCTGCCATGCTGATTATGCTGTCCCAATGCAGTGTGCGCACAAGATAATCGTATTTTATCATGCGCCACATAGACTTGTCGAACTGCTTTGTCAGATGGAATGCACCAACCACAAGAACTAGTGCAGTGAGTGAAATGGCACCCCATTTCTCGGCCTTTCTAATTGCTGGGATAAACGACAGGAGGGCTGGGAAGAGGGTTATGACTGCAACGCAGATATGTTGCGTAGATGGTGTCTGGTCGTCAAAGCGGAAGAAATTGAATCCGATGAGAATGGCGTTGATGCCACGGTGAATCAGTCCAGCAAACAGATATAATGCTGCTATGATAAGGATTGATACGGCCAGGGAAACTCCGAATGTCGTTGCGAAGCTTTTTGTTGGCTGTTTTGAGCGCCACTCGTTGAAGGCGAACAACACTGGGAGAGCCGCAGTGACATAACCGAAAAGCCAGAATGACAATGGCAGAATGAGGATTATTGATGCCAGACGTAACTTTGGCGATTTGATTGTGGCGTGGAGCAGTGCTATTGCGAGAACGGCTGTCAGGGCGACAATCAGTGAAATCATTACATCCGGATTGCACATTGTACCCATCATATATACGACAGGGATGAACGAAAGCGGATAGTACATGTCGGTTGCGCCCCATTTGCGAGCCAAGCGCCATGTGATTTGCTGAAGGAGCAGGAACAACAGGGTGAGGAATACTGCGCCCAGACTGATTATGAAAAAGAACTGCACTACGAACTCGGCAATGTAATCAGCCATTCCTCCAGGCAGGGCCAAGCGTGCCAGAAGATAGTCCGTGTCGAAGAGGAACATCTGGAACTGCTCGTGATACGACAGAGCTTCAGGGTGGATAAACGCCCAGAAAACCCATATTGCGATGCCGCCAAGAAGCGAGAGGAGGATGTTCGTATGCTTTGTGAGAAAGTCTTTCATCTATTTATGATGTTTGTTTTCTTATTCTTTTTCCTTGAAATAAGGAGCATCCAAGCGCTCGTAGGAAGGATGAGTGCCTTTGACAGAAGGCCAACCCTCTTCGTCCCACACCACTTTGTCGAGGCAAACGACACGACCACGTGATGGACGGTCGCGCCAATATGAATGATAGAGAACCCACTGATCGCCGTTATCATCGGTGATGAACTCCGAGTTGTGACCAGGACCAGCCCAGTGCTCGGTGTCGCCAATGACGAATATCTCGCCATGACCATCTCTCATGTCCCAGCTTGTGTTCTTTGGCTGGTAAGGACCTTCAAGTTTCTTTGAACGGCCCACAACGACCTGATATTTGCTGTCCAATCCTTCGCAGCAACTGTTTATAGAACCGAAGAAATAGTAGTAGTCGCCGTGCTTCTCGATGTAGGTACCTTCTGTGCCCTGTCCTATGCTGAATTTCTCGGCTCCAGGCTTTATGGCAAGACCATCCTCGGTCAGTTCGATACCCCATACACCATGGAAACTACCCCAGAACATATAGTTCTTGCCGTTGTCCTGGAAGAAGAACTGGTCGATATTGTTGAGAGTTCCCATCAGTTCCTTGGAGATGATAACGCCTAAATCCTTATAAGGGCCCTCTGGCTTGTCGGAAACTGAGACTCCGATACAAGCCGTTTCCTCGCCAGCCCAAACCGAGTTGGAGTAGTAAAGCACATACTGACCGTTGATGTAATTGAGGTCGAGAGCCCAAATATCGCCACCGTTCTTCTCGTTTGCCAGATGGCGAGGCTTGCCCTCCTCGGTGAAAGGACTGCCAATGCACTCCCAGTTCACGAGGTCTTTCGACTTGTACATCACTGGCATTGATATAGAGTAGCCATCGACTCCTGTATTTGTTCCAACCAGATAGAAGTAGCCGTCTTGAGCTCTGTGAACAGTTGGGTCAGGACAGTCATACTGGATTACCGGATTGAAATATGTGCCCGTTGTCTCCTCCTTGTCATCAGGCTTTGGAGTAGGAGGGTTGTCTGAAGAACCAGGATCGCTGGAACCACATGATGCCAGGAATATCGCAAAGGCAGAAACTGCGAGTTTGAAGAAGTTCTTGTCCATAATCATTTGTTGTTGTTTGGGTTTTATTATTTTGCTATTGCAAAATTACATAAAATTTATCTATATGCAAAATTATTCCCATTAAAATAGAATAAGGTGATGCAATGTTTTGGGACTGTGAAAGGACGAAACGGCAACAGATGATGCCCGTTGTTATGAAAAATGACATTTCTAACGCCCTGAGATTCTCGTGGGAATGAGGAAATGCTGATTCGTGGGCAAATACGCGAGAAATGAGCGGTTTGCACTGGGTTTTGGGAAGGCGCTGAGAATCAGGGTGTTGGGCGTTGGGACACAGAAGGATGGATGAGGGGAGGACGTGAAAACGGTGGAATGAGGGGAAATTCGCTAGCGAATTGTTGGTGAAAAGGGCGGAATTAGGGTGTCATTTGGGCGAAATGAGGGCATGAAAGCGGTGGAATGAGGGCATGAAAACGGTGGAATGACGGGCTTGGAACGATGGTTTGAGGAGGAAAGGGCGGTTTTTGCGGTGGTTTGGGGCGTTGTAACGCCTTTATTTGTTTGATGTGTTGTTTAGAACGGAGAATTGGCGTGATGCAGTTTTTGCAATATTTTTCGTATTGGAGATGGATGGCGCGTGTGCTCGCGCGTGGAATATTAATAGGTGTGAAAAATGTAATTGAGGGTGGTCGAAACGGGAATAAGGATAAAAAAATATTGTGATAATGATGAAAAAATAGTGGGAATATGTCCGAGTTACATTTTTTTTTCATATCTTTGTATAGACAATCGTCCAGTGGCAGTGTAAAAGCCGTGGCGGTTATGAATTGAAATTAAGGATTAATACCTATAAAGATGAACAGAAACAACGATTTTAGAAAGTTTGCTACACAGCACATGGGAATCAACGGTATGGTGTTCGACGATATCGTCAGTGCACAGAACCAGTATCTCAACCCTTACATTCTCGAGGAGCGCTCGCTGAATGTAACCCAGATGGACGTGTTCTCACGACTTATGATGGACCGAATAATCTTCCTTGGCACACAGATTGACGACTACACAGCTAACACCCTTCAGGCACAGTTGCTCTATCTCGACTCTTGTGACCCGGGCAAGGATATCTCCATCTATATCAACTCACCAGGCGGAAGCGTCACAGCAGGCTTGGGTATCTATGACACAATGCAGTTCATTCAGAGCGATGTGCAGACCATCTGCACCGGTATGGCAGCATCAATGGGCGCTGTGCTCCTCGTTGCAGGAGCCGAGGGAAAGCGTTCGGCATTGCCTCACAGCCGCGTAATGATACACCAGCCACTTGGTGGAGTGCAGGGCCAGGCCTCTGATATCGAAATCGAGGCAAAGGAGATCCAGAAGTTCAAGAAGGAGCTCTATACCATCATCTCCAACCATTCGCACACTCCATACGAGAAGGTATGGCAGGATTCCGACCGCAACTACTGGATGACAGCCGAAGAAGCCAAGGAGTACGGAATGATTGACAATGTCCTTGTGCGCAAGGGATAAACGAAACGGATAGCTGTGCCATGCCTGCCGGAATGTGGCGGGTGAGGCACTGCTGTCGTATGCTGAACGAAAATAAATTTAGAAATGCCAATAAAGAAATGTAATTTCTGCGGAAGAAGCGAGAAGCAGACGAAACTCCTCATCACAGGACTCAACGGTTTCATCTGCGACGAATGCATTCTTCAGGCCAACGAGATTCTGCGCAATGCCCTCCCACAGAAAGAGGGCAGTGCCGGTGCTGCGCCTGTTGAAATAAAGAATGTGCCGAAACCAAAGGAAATAAAAGAATATCTCGACCAGTATATCATTGGTCAGGACGATGCAAAACGCTATCTCTCAGTTGCTGTCTATAACCACTACAAGCGACTCATGCAGCCAAAGGACGACAGTGGAGTGGAGATTGAGAAGAGCAATATCATCATGGTGGGAAGCACCGGAACGGGTAAAACCCTCCTTGCACGCACCATCGCTAAACTGCTCGAAGTGCCGTTCACCATTGTCGATGCAACCGTTTTCACCGAAGCCGGCTATGTGGGCGAAGATGTGGAGAGCATCCTCTCGCGTTTGCTTCAGGTGGCCGACTACGATGTAGCCAAAGCCGAAAGAGGTATCGTGTTCATCGATGAGATCGACAAGATTGCACGAAAGAGCGACAACCCTTCCATCACCCGCGATGTATCAGGCGAGGGAGTGCAGCAGGGATTGCTGAAACTGCTCGAAGGAACCATGGTCAACGTACCACCAAAGGGCGGTCGCAAGCATCCTGATCAGGATTATATCCATGTCAATACCAGCAATATCCTCTTCATCTGCGGTGGAGCTTTTGATGGTATAGAGCGCAAGATAGCACAACGAATGAACACCCATGTGGTGGGATATAACTCAGTGCAGAACACCCGCCAGATTGACAAAGAGAACCTCATGCAGTATATCCTGCCACAGGACCTCAAGTCGTTCGGTCTCATACCAGAGATTATCGGTCGTCTGCCGGTGCTCACATATCTCAATCCGCTCGATCGCGAGGCCCTCAGGCGAATCCTTTCCGAGCCGAAGAACTCCATCGTGAAGCAGTACCAGAAACTCTTCGAGATGGACGGCATAAAACTCACCTTCCCTGACGAGACACTCGAATATATCGTAGATAAGGCAGTAGAGTACAAGCTTGGAGCCCGCGGATTGCGCTCGATAGTTGAGTCGGTGATGATGGACGCCATGTTCGACATTCCGTCAACAAGGAAAAAGACCTTCACCGTAACTCTCGACTACGCAAAGGAACAACTCGATAAAGCCCGTTTGCAGTAGTGACCGATAAAGCCTGAACCCGTTTTGCAAGCATCTGCTTGTGACCATAACTAAAAATCATAACCTGAATGAAGGAAGGAACCGAATTGAAGAAAGCCATGGCCGAAACGCTGAAGCATTATTTCGGCTTTGATACGTTCAAGGGAGACCAGGAGGCCATCATCCAAAACCTGCTCAGCGGCAATGATGCCTTCGTGCTGATGCCTACAGGTGGAGGAAAGAGCCTCTGCTACCAGTTGCCGTCGCTACTCATGGACGGCACAGCCATCGTCGTGTCGCCGCTCATTGCGCTGATGAAGAATCAGGTAGATGTCATCAACGGGTTGAGCGAGGAGGACGGTGTGGCACACTATATGAACTCCTCCCTCAACCGGCAGCAGATACTTCAGGTTATGGCCGACGTGGAATCCGGCAGGACAAAACTCCTGTATGTGGCACCAGAATCGCTGGCGAAAGAAGAGAATGTACGCTTCCTGAACAAAGTGAAAATCTCGTTCTACGCCATCGATGAAGCCCACTGTATATCGGAGTGGGGCCATGATTTCCGTCCGGATTACCGCAACATACGCAAGGCGATAGAGCGAATCGGCAGGGCACCGATTATCGCCCTCACTGCAACAGCCACCGACAAGGTGCGCAGCGACATCAAGAAAAACCTCGAGATTGTTGACGCTAAGGAATTCAAGAGTTCGTTCAACCGTCCGAACCTATATTATGAGGTACGCCAGAAGACCAAGGATGTTGACAATACCATCGTGAAATTCCTAAAGCAGAACGCCGGTAAAAGCGGTATCATATACTGTCTGTCGCGCAAGAAAGTGGAGCAGTTGACCGCTCATATCGCCGCCAACGATATTCGCGTGGCAGCATATCACGCCGGTCTGGAATCGGAAGTGCGCTCACAGACACAGGACGACTTCCTGATGGAGCGTATCGACGTCATCGTTGCCACCATCGCCTTCGGCATGGGAATCGACAAGCCCGATGTGCGTTTTGTAATCCATTATGACATCCCGAAGAGCCTCGAAGGGTATTATCAGGAGACCGGTCGTGCCGGTCGCGATGGAGGAGAGGGCAAGTGCATAACCTTCTACTCGCACAACGACCTCAAGAAACTGGAGAAATTCATGGAGGTGAAGCCTCTGAACGAGCAGAATATCGGTCGCCAGTTGCTTCAGGACACAGCAGCCTATGCTGAGTCGTCGGTGTGTAGAAGGAAGTTCCTGCTGCATTATTTCGGCGAAGAATATGCTGAGGAAAACTGCGGGAAATGCGACAACTGCATCCATCCGAAGGAACGCCACGAGGCGAAAGACATACTCCTCGCCGTACTGCAATCCGTTGCCGTACTCAAGGAGAAGTTCATGCAGAACTATGTCATGGACTTTATGCGAGGCAGCACCACCCATGATATTGTGCTCCATCATCACGATGAACTCGAGGAATTCGGCATCGCCGATGATGTTCCGCAGGTTCTGCTCAATGCCGTCTTCCGCCAAGCCCTCATCGCAGGCTATCTGAAGAAGGAAGTAGAGAACTACGGAATCCTCCGCCTCACCGCTGCCGGCAAGCGATTCCTGAAGGAACCATGCTCGTTTATGGTGGTCGATGATGTTGAGTTCGACGATAACAGTTATGAAGATGTGTCAGGAGTGAACGCCGTCCTGTCGCCGGAGTTGTATCTCATGCTCAAGGAACTCCGTCGCGAGGTGGCAGAAGAAAAGGACATCCCACCGTATGTGGTATTCCAGGACACCTCGCTCGAACAGATGGCAACAATGTATCCAATCACCGAAGAGGAACTGTGCAATATCCCGGGCGTAGGAAAAGGCAAGGCGGCACGATTCGGTTCGGAGTTCCTGAAACTCATAAAGAAATACTGCGACGAGAACGAGATTGAACGCCCTGACGAAATCCGTGTGAAGAGCGTTGTCAACAAGTCAGCAAAGAAACTGAAGATAATCGAGAAGATCGACCTTCGCACACCGCTCGACGAACTCGCAAAGACCATGGGACTGGAGTTCAGGGAACTGCTCGACGAGATGGACGCCATCGTTTACAGCGGTACGAAATTGAGAATAGACTATTACATAGAGGAAGTCCTCGATGACGACCAGATAGACGATATCTATGATTACTTCTATGAAACCGACACCGACCGCATCAGTGTCGCTATGAAGGAATTGGGCGATTATTACACCGAAGAGCAGGTGAGACTGGTAAGACTGAAATTCCTCTCTGAATTGGCAAACTAAACCGAGTTTTCAGCCAAAAGTAACATAAATGTTAACTATTTCGGTTAAATTGCATTAATAACTTCATTTTCTTGCCCACAAAGCACAAGAATTTCAAATTTTTGTGCTAATTTTGCATATAATAAACTCTATACACTATGTCATCATTTGTAGAAGATAAAATTGTACTGGACGGTCTTACCTATGACGATGTCCTCCTTATTCCTGCTTATTCAGAGGTGCTCCCACGCGAAGTAAATCTCGGCACCAAGTTTTCACGCAACATCGAGCTGAAGGTTCCATTCGTGACCGCAGCAATGGATACTGTCACCGAGGCTCCGATGGCTATCGCTATCGCTCGCGAAGGTGGTATCGGTGTCATCCACAAGAATATGTCTATCGAGGAGCAGGCTCGTCAGGTGGCAATCGTAAAGCGTGCAGAGAACGGTATGATTTACGATCCTATCACAATCAAGGGCGGCTCAACAGTCGGCGATGCTCTCGATCTCATGGCAGAATATCATATCGGTGGTATTCCTGTAGTTGACGATGAGGGTCATCTCGTAGGTATCGTTACCAACCGTGACCTCCGTTTCCAGCGTGATCTCAACCGTAAGATTGACGAGGTGATGACTTCCGAGAATCTTATCGTTACACATCAGCAGACCGACCTCGATGCTGCATCACAGATTCTGATGGAACACAGAATCGAGAAGTTGCCTGTTGTTGACGACGAGAACCATCTCATCGGTCTCATCACATACAAGGATATCACCAAGGCAAAGGATAAGCCAATGGCTTGCAAGGACAGCAAGGGTCGTCTGCGTGTAGCAGCCGGCGTTGGTGTAACTGCTGATACATTCCAGAGAATGGAAGCCCTCGTGAAGGCTGGCGTTGATGCAATCGTCATCGACACTGCTCACGGTCACTCAAAGGGCGTTATCGAAAAGGTACGCGAGGCAAAAGCGGCCTTCCCAAATGTAGATATCGTAGTAGGAAATATCGCTACCGGCGAAGCAGCAAAGGCATTGGTTGAGGCTGGTGCAGATGCAGTGAAGGTAGGTATCGGTCCTGGCTCAATCTGTACTACACGTGTTGTTGCCGGTGTCGGCGTTCCACAGCTCTCGGCAGTTTATGAGGTGGCAAAGGCTCTCAAGGGAACTGGTGTGCCTCTTATCGCTGACGGTGGTCTCCGCTATTCAGGCGATGTTGTGAAGGCTATCGCTGCTGGCGGCTACTGTGTAATGGTGGGTTCGCTCGTTGCTGGTACTGAGGAAGCACCAGGTGAGACAATCCTCTACAACGGCCGTAAGTTCAAGTCATACCGTGGTATGGGTTCACTCGAGGCAATGGAGAAGGGTTCTGCCGACCGTTATTTCCAGGGTGGCGTGAAGGAAACAAAGAAACTCGTGCCAGAGGGTATCGCTGGTCGTGTGCCTTATAAGGGAACCGTTCAGGAGGTTATCTTCCAGCTCGTCGGTGGTCTCCGTGCAGGTATGGGCTACTGCGGTGCTGCAAATATCGAGAAGTTGCATGACGCGAAGTTCGTTCGCATCACTAATGCCGGCGTTCTTGAGAGTCACCCACACGAGGTGATCATCACAAGCGAGGCCCCAAACTACAGCCGTCCACAGTAATGTGAAAAGGCTGTGAGGTTAGTTTCAATAAAAAACAACAACTGAAAAAATGAATTTGAGAAAGCTTATTTCTGCTGCATTTATGTTCTGCGCCGTTACCGCAATGGCGCAGGATGTAAAGGACCCTGTGGTAATGACAATAAACGGTGTTCCTGTAACTCGTTCTGAATTTGAGTATTCTTACAACAAGAACAACTCGGAGGGTGTTATCGACAAGAAGACTGTCGAAGAGTATGTTGACCTCTTTATCAACTATAAGTTGAAGGTGGCTGCTGCTCTCGACGCAAAGATGGATACCCTGCTGTCGTTCAAGTCGGAGTTTGCTACATATCGCGACCAGCAGATTCGTCCTGCAATCATCACTGATGCTGATGTTGAGGCAAAGGCTCGTGAGATTTATGCAGAGACTCAGCACCGTGTTGACAGTATGGGTGGACTGGTGAAGCCTGCTCATATCCTCGTTCTCGCACGTCAGACTGCTACAGATGCGGAAGTTGCTGCAGCAAAGGCTAAGGCTGATTCCATCTATAACGTGCTGAAGGCTGCGTCGTTCGACAAGGAACTCTTCACAGAATTGGCAAAGAAGCACTCCGAGGATCGTGGATCTGTTCGCGACGGCGGTGAACTGCCTTGGTTGCAGAAAGGTCAGACTCTCCCTGAGTTTGACGAGAAGGTTTTCTCAATGTCTGTTGGTGAAACAACAGAACCGCTGAAGACTGCCGCTGGTTTCCATATCATCCAGTTGCGCGACAAGGGCGACTTCTTCCCTTACGACTCAGTGCGCACCAATATCATGACATTCATTGAGCAGCGCGGAATCCGCAACCAGATTATCAACCAGCGTCTCGAAGAGATGGCAAAGGCGCAGGGCCCTGCCGTTACTCCAGAGATGGTGCTTGCTCAGAAACGTGAGCAGATGGCAGCGGCTGATCCTGATTTGAAGAATCTCATCCAGGAATATCACGACGGATTGCTTCTCTATGAAATCAGCAATATCAATGTGTGGGACAAGGCAGCAAAGGATGAGGCTGGTCTTGTGAAGTTCTTCAAGAAGAACAAGAAGAAGTACGCGTGGGACGAGCCTCGTTTCAAGGGTATCGCATATCGTACAAAGGAAGTTGCTGACATTCAGGCTGTAAAGATGGCTGTCAAGGATCTTGCCTTTGACAAGTGGAATGAGAAACTCCGCTCAACCTTCAACAACGACAGTGTTCTCCGCATTCGTGTAGAGAAGGGTGTGTTCAAGAAGGGCGATAACGCAATGGTTGATAAGTACGAGTTCGGAGAGGAGGCTACCATCAAGGAGATGAAGGGCTATCCAAATACTGCAACCTACGGAAAGATTATCAAGTCGCCAGAGGATTATACCGATGTCCGTGGTCTTGTGGTGGCTGACTACCAGGAGCAGTTGGAGGCTGCTTGGGTGGCAGAACTTCGTAAGAAGTATGTTGTAAAGGTGGATAAGGCTGTTTTACGTACAGTGAACAACCACTAATATTCTATATTAATAATGTGTATGAAGAAAACGAATAAGTTTTTTCTGATTTTCATATCTCTTCTCGTCCTCGCTGGAATGAGTGCAAGGGCGTCAAAGACAGCCCGCACGGTATTCGCGCAGGACTCTACCAAGAATGCGCGCCTTGATTTCGAGGCACCAGAGAATAGTGTCATCGATGAGGTTATCTGGGTGGTTGGCGATGAGGCAATCCTCAAATCGGATGTCGAGGCGTTCCGTCTGCAGGCTGAGACTGAGGGCGTTAGGTTCTCAGGAAACCCAGACTTCCGTATTCCGGAGGAGCTGGCAGTGCAGAAACTCTTCCTGCATCAGGCGGCTATCGACTCAATAGAAGTGACTGAGGGTGAGATTGCAAGTGGTGTAGATCGTCAGGTGAACTATTGGATAAGTCTTATCGGCTCGCGTGAGAAACTTGAGGAGTATCGTAAGATGCCTATCAGTCAGATTCGCGAACAGATGCACGATGACTTCAAAAACACCGAACTGGTCAGAAAGATGAAGGCAAAACTGGTGGAGGATGTGGCTGTCACACCATCTGATGTGCGTAACTATTTCCGTTATCTTCCTGAGGACAGCATTCCTTATGTGCAGGAGGAAGTGGAGGTGGAGATTATCACCCGTCAGCCAAAGATCCTGCCTGAGGAGATTAACCGTATCAAGGATGAGTTGCGCAACTACACAGAGCGCGTAACAAATGGTGGTTCAAGCTTCGCTACATTGGCACGTCTCTACTCAGAAGACCCAGGTTCGGCTCGTCAGGGCGGTGAACTGGGATATATGGGACGAGGTATGCTTGACCCAGCGTTCGCCCAGGTGGCATTCAACCTCACCGACCCAAAGAAGATCTCAAAGATTGTCGAGAGTGAGTGCGGCTATCATATCATCCAGCTCATCGACAAGCGCGGTGACAAGGTGAATGTACGCCATATCCTGAGAAAGCCTTCTGTTTCACAGGAGGAAATCCAGAATACGACTTTGCGACTTGACTCTATTGCTGATGATATTCGCGCAGGAAAGTTCACTTTCGAGGATGCTGCAACTTTCATCTCTGATGATAAGGATACACGCAACAACCACGGTGTGATGGTGAACAGCACCGAGACATCGCGTACATCCCGTTTCCAGATGAAGGACCTCCCTACAGAGGTTGCTGCTGCAATAAAGGACTTGAAGGTCGGCGAGATTTCAAAGGCATTCACAATGGTTAATGCAAGAGGCAAGACTCAGGTGGCAATCGTCAAACTGAAGAACCGCGTTGAGGGCCATAAGGCCTCGATAACAGAAGACTTCCAGGTGCTGAAAGAGGTCGTTCTTGCCAAAGAGAATGAACGCGTGCTCCACGAATGGGTGGTGAACAAGATTAAGTCAACTTATGTTAGAATGAAGGATCGCTACAAGAATGGCGATTATGAATACGAGGGTTGGGTAAAGTAATTGGAACGAAAAGATAAAATATCAACAATACATCGCGGGCATAGAATCACTTCGTTTGTGGTTCTATGCTTGTTTGTCCTATGTCTGCTTCAGGTCGCATACGCTGCAAAACCGGTGAAGAAGACACAGAAGAATGAGCGCGTGTATCTTATCCATTCCGACGAACTGTATTATGACATGTACGGCAAGAATCCTGACGCTCAGATTGTGAAGGGTAATGTGCGTTTCATGCATCAGGGAGGATACCTCAACTGCGACAGCGCATATTTCTATCAGCAGCAGAACTCTGTGAGGGCGATGGGACATGTGCATTTCACTCAGGGTGACACACTCTCGCTGACATGTGAGCGTGGCTACTACGACGGGCAGGTGCAGATGATGGAAGCACGAAAGAATGTTGTCCTCAAGCATAGAAAGCAGACATTGTACACCGATAGTCTCAACTATGATCGAATCTGGGAGAACGCCTATTTCTATGACGGTGGTAAGCTCATAGATGGTAAGGATGTGCTCGTTGCTGACTGGGGATCGTATAATACCGCTACAAAGAAGGCCGTATTCTACTATCATGTCGTTATGACAAGCGAAGGCCAGCGTGTGGAAACCGATACGCTTCATTATGACACAGAGACTTCGCTCGCTCATGTACTTGGCCCTTCAGTCGTTACAAAGGACTCTATGATTATTAATACCCAGGATGGATATTTCGATAATAAGTCGGATAAGAGTCAACTCTATGGCCGTTCAACGGTAATAAATGGTAATAAGACAATTACCGGCGACAGCCTCTTCTATAACAGTGACACTGGTGATGCTGAAGGTTATGGCAAGGTGGTGTATGTTGATGTGGAGAACAAGAATGAACTATACGGTGATTATCTCCAGTATAATGAGAAGACCGGTTATGGATATGCCACTCTCAATGCTTTGGTGAAGGACTATTCACAGAAGGATACATTGTACATGCATGGTGACTCCATAAAACTGTTCACATATAATATTGACACCGATTCTATCTATCGTAAAGTACACTGTTATAATAAGGTACGCGCGTATAGGGAGGATTTCCAGGCTATATGTGACTCATTGGTGGGTGATTCCCGTGACTCATGCATGGTGATGTACAAAGACCCTATCGTGTGGAACATGGGACGTCAGGTGTTGGGCGAAGTTATCAGGGTGTACTCGAACGATAGCACCATCCGTGAGGCGCATGTTATTGGTCAAGCGCTGTCGGTAGAACGTTGTGACGAAGAAGACCATTACAACCAGATATCATCGAATGAGATTGATGCCTTCTTTACTGATGGAGCATTGCGACATATCTGTTGTGTCGGAAATGTGAAGGTTATCTATTATCCTGTCGATGAAAATGACAGCACCTTGATGCTCCTGAATTATACGGAGACGGATACATTGCGTACATATATGGCTGAAGACAGACAACTAGAAAAGATTTGGACAAGTAAGCATGTCAGTGATATGTACCCGATGACGCAGATTCCTCCGGAAAAGTATAAACTCCCGGAATTTGCTTGGTTCGAGGAATTGCGTCCTGTGGATAAAGACGATGTGTTCAACTGGCGTGGCAAGAAAGATGAGGAAAAGCTGAAATCATTGAACAATGCCGCTCCTCCTATGCAGACATTGAGAAAGCCTGCGGCAGAACCAGCCCAGGAAAAGAAGGAAGATACGAACGAAGAACAACCGTCAGAAGGACAGACCGGAGAACTGGATAATGATGCCGTGCCAGAGATTGATAATCAAGAAGAATTATTAAAGAATGAGTGATATAATACAACTTTTACCGGATTTCGTAGCCAACCAGATCGCGGCTGGTGAGGTGATAGAACGCCCATGCAGTGTTATCAAAGAGTTGGTGGAGAATTCGGTGGATGCTGGCGCTAAAACCATAAATGTTCTTGTGGTTGATGCCGGTCGAACATCAATACAGGTTATTGATAATGGTAAAGGCATGTCTGAGACTGATGCACGTCTGGCCTTCGAGCGTCATGCCACTTCAAAGATACGCCAGGCTGAAGATTTGTACGCTCTTCAGACAATGGGATTCCGCGGTGAGGCACTCCCATCGATCGCCGCTGTTGCTCAGGTAGAGATGCGCACTCGTCAGGAAACAGACGAAGTGGGAACGGAATTGTTCCTTTCTGGTGCTCGTATTACTCATCATCAGCCATGCGCGTGTCCAGTAGGATGCAACATCACGGTGAATAATATATTCTATAATCTTCCTGCTCGCCGTAAGTTCCTCAGGTCAAATGCGACCGAGTTGTCCAATATCATTACCTCGTTTGAGCGAATAGCACTCGTTTATCCGGAGATATCGTTTACACTCCATAGTAATGGTGGAGAGACATTCAACTTGAAAGCAACAACCCTTAGGCAACGCATTGTTGATATCTTCGGCAAGAAACTCAATCAAGATCTCCTTCCAGTTGAGGCTGATACCACTATTTGTAAGATAAAGGGATTTGTCGGTAAACCTGAGTCCGCAAAGAAGAAGTGCACCAATCAGTACTTCTTTGTGAACGGTCGTTATATGCGACACCCTTATTTTGCAAAAGCAATACAAACGGCATTCGAGAGATTAGTGCCGGTGGGAGAGCAGGTGCCTTATTTCATCTACTTTGAAGTTGATCCATCAGAAATTGAAGTAAATATCCATCCGACAAAGACCGAAATTAAATTCGAGAACGATCAGTCAATATGGCAAGTTCTTGCTGCGGCCGTTCGTGAGGCTATTGGTGTTTACAACGAAGTTCCGACAATCGATTTCGATGTCCATGGTAAACCGGAAATGCCTTCGCTGGATGCTGCCATGCCAGTAGGTCGCCCAAGAACAGTGGATTCTACAGGTTTTAACCCATTTAAAACTGATATTGCTAAGCCTAAGCCTCTTGTTGATGGGTGGGAACAACTTTATGGCGCAACTTTTGCAACGCCACAGATGCCAGAGGAAGATATGTTCGGCGTGTTGAATATTCCGGAACCGTTAGATGACCCTATGGCGGATAGAGCAACATCGCATTACCAGCATAAAGGTCAGTATATAATAACTTCTGTCAAAGCAGGACTGTTAATCGTTGATCAGCATAGGGCTCATGTTCGTGTGCTTTATGAGCAGTATCAGCGTCAGATGGAAGAACAAAAGCCTGTATCTCAGCGAATGCTCTTCCCTGAAGCGGTGCAGTTCAATGCTTGTGAGGCGGCACTTCTCGATACAGTCGTTGGCGAAATGGAGACCATGGGATTTGAACTAAGTCCTTTGGGAGCCTGCTGCTATGCGATAAACTCTGTTCCTGCAGGATTGGAGGGGATAAATCCTTCTGCTCTTGTGCAGGAAATGATGTCAGAAGTATTGGAGTCTGGCTCAAAAGTAAAGGATGATATTGCCCATACATTAGCGTTAAGCCTTGCGAGAAAGGCCGCTATCCCCTATGGGCAAGTGCTGAGTAATGATGAGATGGACGATTTGATAAATAGGCTGTTTGATTGTTCAAATGTCAACTATACACCCGATGGAAAAGCCGTCTTTGCGTTGCTCAATCAAACCGAATTAACGAAGATGTTGAGATGAAAAAAGTTAAAAAGTTGTCATATTTACTATTAAAACATGGTAAAATGGTGCATAAATTGTATTTTTTATAAAAAAAATGTTTGGTTTAGCAAAAAACTTATTAACTTTGCATATAGTTCTGTGAATGTGTGTGCCTTGAAAAAGGAGGCTGCGCACAAATTATTAGTTATTAATTTTTAAACTATTTATAAATAAGTTATGAAAAAGTTATTGATTGTTTTTGCATTAGCATGCGTAACACTGTCTTCTTTTGCACAGGAGGCAGATCCAACACTCAAGTACAGTGTTGCTACAAATTCGTTCTGGAGCAATTGGTATGTTCAGGCAAATGCTAACTGGAGTGCTTTCTATTCAAGCCAGGAGCATGGTAAGAATCTTCCTATTTCTCCAGTAAAGGGTTTCCGTTCTGCTCCACAGTTCTCTGTAGCTGTAGGTAAGTGGTTCACACCAGGTATCGGTACTCGCCTTAAGTTCTATGGCGTTTGGGGCCGTTCAGTAAACTCTGAGGTAAAGAATGAGTTCAAGTACTGGGATCTCCAGCAGCAGGTATTGTTCAACCTCAGCAATATCTGGTGTGGTTACAATCCATCACGCGTATGGAATGTTTCTGTATTCGGTGGTGCAGGTGTTGATCGTAGCTGGGATAACAAGCAGTATGCAATGGCTTACTCTGCAGGTTTGCTCAACCAGTGGCGCCTTTGCGACCGTGTATCTCTCAATCTTGAAGCTGGTCTTCTCTACAAGGAGCATGACTCAGACTTGGATACAAAGGTTCCATCAGCAGCTGATGAGATTGGTTTCACATACCACGAGTCTCATGATGTTCAGTTCTATGCTGAGCTCGGTCTTACATTCAATATTGGCCGTGTAGGTTGGGACAAGACTCCAGACGTAGACGCTATCAAGGCTCTCTCACAGGCTCAGATCGACGCTCTCAATGCTCAGCTTGCTGACGCTAACGCAGAGAATGCTCGTCTTAAGAACCTTCTCGCTAACCAGAAGCCAGCTCCAGCTCCAGAGCCACAGATTGTTAAGGAGTTTGTTTGCCCAGCAGTTTCTGTATTCTTCAACATCAACCGTTGGAACATCGCTTCAAAGAAGGATCTCGTAAATGTTAAGAATATGGCTGAGTTCGCTAAGGAGAACAATGCAAACCTCAAGGTTACAGGTTATGCTGATAGCGCAACTGGTACTCCAAAGATCAACCAGACTCTCTCTGAGAAGCGTGCTAAGACTGTTGCTGACGAGCTCGTTAAGATGGGTGTAAGCCGTGATAATATCCAGACCGCTGCAAAGGGCGGTGTTGCTGATTTGTCACCAGTTTCTTACAACCGTCGTGCAACTGTTGAGGTTGTAAAGTAATCTCGGCATTATAGTTACATTATAGTTTATCCCTGGCCTCTTTGAGGCTGGGGATTTTTATATGCTTATAGAGTAGAGACTTTGGCATATAGAGTGAGAATTCGACACTTGTGACCTGTTCTGATAATGTATTATGGGTGAATTAGCATATTCTTCGCACGACTTGTTTGTCGTAGTAAATATGCATGGCGATACTTGATTTATGTTTGTTTTGCAAATGGAAATGAACAAAAATCAAAAAAAATACCAGAAAAGTTTGGTAGAATCAAAAATTCTTCTTACCTTTGCACCCGCTTACGAAAAGTAAGGGCGTTTAGCTCAGCTGGTTTAGAGCATCTGCCTTACAAGCAGAGGGTCGGCGGTTCGAATCCGTCAACGCCCACAGATAATGAGAATGAACTGCGGTTCATTCTTATTTTTATGTCTAATTTTGTACTTCTTCCACGTTTTATGTCAACTTTTGCAGTAAAAAAAGATATTTTCCGTTGTAAGTGGATAATTTGTGAAAGAAAAATCGTATCTTTGCAATATCTTTGATATTGGAGTGTAAAATTTCATCAGGATAAATAATTATCAATAATAAAAGGAACTATTAGGTTATGAATTTAGATTTGTTGACAGCAATATCGCCAATTGATGGTAGATATAGAGGAAAAACCGATTCACTTGCATCTTATTTTTCAGAGTATGCCCTCATTCGCTATCGTGTACGTGTAGAGATTGAGTATTTCATTACATTGTGTGAATTACCACTCCCTCAGTTGGCTTCATTTGATAATAGTCTTTTTGAAACTCTTCGTGATATCTATCGCAATTTCACAGAAGAAAATGCTCAGCGTGTAAAAGATATCGAGAAAATAACAAATCATGATGTCAAGGCTGTTGAGTATTTTATTAAGGAGCAGTTTGATGCAATCGGAGGACTTGATCAATATAAGGAGTTTATTCATTTCGGTTTGACTTCTCAGGACATCAATAACACCAGTGTGCCTCTCACTATAAAGGATGCTCTTAACGAGGTTATCTATCCTCAGGTGGAAGAACTAATTGCTCAGTTGCAAGAGTATGCAGATGAGTGGAAGAATGTCAGCATGCTGGCAAAGACTCATGGTCAACCAGCTTCGCCAACCCGTCTTGGTAAGGAAATTATGGTTTTTGTCTACCGTCTTACTGAACAGTTGAATCAGTTGAAAACAACAAAGTTGACAGCAAAGTTCGGTGGTGCAACTGGTAACTATAATGCTCATCATGTTGCATATCCTGAATATGACTGGCGTGAGTTCGGTAATAAGTTTGTGAGTGAGAAGTTGGGTCTTGAGCGCGAACAGTTTACAACTCAGATTAGTAATTATGACTGCATGGGTGCAGTATTTGATGCTCTTCGTCGTATTAATACAATTATTATAGACCTTGACCGCGACTTCTGGATGTATATCTCGATGGAATATTTCAAGCAGAAGATTAAGGCTGGTGAGGTCGGTTCTAGTGCAATGCCACACAAGGTGAACCCAATCGACTTTGAGAATTCAGAAGGCAATCTTGGAATATCAAATGCAATTCTTCAGTTCCTTGCTATGAAGTTGCCAGTAAGTCGTCTCCAGCGTGACCTTACAGACTCAACTGTTCTTCGCAATGTTGGTGTTCCTTTCGGACATACTGTTATTGCAATCCAGAGCACTCTGAAGGGCTTGCGTAAGCTTATCCTAAACGAGGATGCACTTCGTGCGGATCTTGATAATACATGGGCTGTTGTAGCAGAAGCAATCCAGACAATTCTTCGCCGTGAGGCTTATCCAAACCCTTACGAAGCATTGAAGGCGTTGACACGTACTAATACAAAGATGACAGAGGAAACAATTCATGCATTTATCCAGGAATTGAATGTTAGCGACAGTGTGAAGGCCGAGTTGATGGCTATCACACCAAGTAATTATACAGGTATTTAATTTTAAAAATCATTTATTAAACAAAGTATTATTTTAGAAAGTAAAGATTATTAATTGCAATTAGTATTTATTTTTTAAGGAATCACACATTTATTAATTACGGCCGTGAGGTCACAAAAAACATTTTTTCAAATGAATACAGAAAACAATTTTAACGAACAAGAGCAGTCTGCTAACCAGAATGCAGAGCCAAAGCGCTATGAAAGAGTAACTCGCCCAGCAGGCGGTTATCGTCGTGATTATCAGGAGGGAGGTCATTCGTCTCGTCCTCGTATTTCGCGCCCTCGTATCCAGAACAATCAGGAGGGAGGCTTCCGCCCAGACGGTTTCGGTGGTTCACATTCTCAGGAGCCACGTCAGGAAGGCTACCGTCCAAGATATAACAGTGAGGGTGGCTACCAGCCTCGTGCAAATTATCAGTCACGTGGTGGCTATCAGCCTCGTCAGGAAGGTGGTTATCAGCCACGTCAGCAGGGCGGTTATCGTCCTCGTTACAATCAAGAGTCACAGGAAGGTGGCTATCAGCCTCGTCAGCAGGGTGGTTACCAGTCTCGTCAGCAGGGAGGCTATCGTCCATCTTACGGAGGTGGCTATCAGCAGCCTCGTCAGCAGGGTGGTTATCGTCCACGCTACAATCAGGAAGGTGAAGAAGGTGGTTACCAGCCACGTCAGCAGGGCGGTTTCCGTCCACGCCAGCAGCAGGGAGGCTATCGTCCTAATGGTTTCCAGCAGCGTCCACAGCAGGGTGGCTTCCGCCGTCAGCACAGCGCTGGTTACGATCCAAATGCTAAATATAGCATGAAGAAACGTATTGAGTACAAGGAAGATCATCTCGATCCAAACGAGCCAATCCGTCTTAACAAGTTCCTTGCTAATGCTGGTGTATGCTCTCGTCGAGAGGCTGATGATTTCATCCAGGCAGGTGTTGTTACCGTTAATGGAGAGGTTGTAACAGAACTCGGAACAAAGATTCTCCGCACTGATCATGTAGTATTCCACGAGCAGCCAATCTCACTTGAGAAGAAGGTATATGTGCTCCTCAATAAGCCAAAGGATTATGTTACAACAAGCGATGATCCACAGCAGCGTAAGACTGTAATGGATCTTGTAAAGGATGCTTGTCCTGAGCGTATCTATCCTGTAGGTCGTCTTGACCGTAATACCACTGGTGTACTTCTCCTCACCAATGACGGTGAGTTGGCATCAAAACTCACACATCCAAAGTTCCTCAAGAAGAAGGTTTACCATGTTTACCTTGACAAGAACCTTACAAAGGCAGATATGGAGCAGATTGCTGAGGGCATCCAACTTGAGGATGGAGAAATCCATGCAGATGCAATCGAGTATGCTTCGCCAACAGACAAGAGTCAGGTAGGCATTGAGATCCACAGTGGTCGCAATCGTATCGTACGTCGTATCTTTGAGTCTTTGGGCTATCATGTCACAAAGTTGGATCGTGTACAGTTTGCCGGTCTGACAAAGAAGAATGTTCGTCGTGGTGACTGGCGTTTCCTCACAGAGAAGGAAGTTGACATGCTCCGTATGGGTGCATTTGAATAAAAGATCGGATTTTCGCCCTCTCCTCCGATATGAGAAGAGAGGGCGTTAATATTGAAATTCAAAATACAAGATAAATGAAAAGAACTAAGGTTATTGATGCACTGAAGTGTACTGATTTTGGTGCTGATATTTGTGTAAAAGGCTGGGTTCGTTCAAAGCGTGGCAGTAAGGAAGTGTTCTTTGTCGCTTTGAATGACGGTTCTACAATCAAGAACATCCAGATTGTTGGTGATGTAGAGAAATTCGAAGACGAAACAATTAAGCGTATCACAACAGGAGCATGTATCGCTGTTGAGGGCGTGTTGGTAGAGAGTCCTGCTGCTGGTCAGGCGAGCGAGGTTCATGCTAAGAATATTGAGATTCTTGGTGATTGTGACAATACCTATCCTCTTCAGAAGAAGGGAATGACAATGGAGTATCTCCGTTCTGTTGCTCATCTCCGTCCTCGTTCAAACACCTTTGGTGCAGTATTGCGTATCCGTCATAACATGGCGATGGCAATCCACACATATTTCCACGAGCATGGTTATTTCTATTTCCATAGCCCACTGATTACTGCAAGCGACTGTGAGGGTGCTGGTCAGATGTTCCAGGTTACAACAAAGAACCTCTACGATCTTAAGAAGGATGAGAATGGAAGCATCATCTATGATGACGATTTCTTTGGTAAGCAGACATCGCTTACTGTTTCTGGCCAGTTGGAAGGTGAACTTGGTGCGACAGCCCTTGGTGCAATCTACACTTTCGGCCCTACATTCCGTGCAGAGAATAGTAATACTCCACGCCACTTGGCTGAGTTCTGGATGATTGAGCCTGAGGTTGCATTTATGGATCTTGCAGAACTTATGGACCTTGAAGAGGACTTCATCAAGTACTGTGTTCGTTGGGCTCTTGATAACTGCAAGGACGATCTTGAGTTCTTGAACAAGATGATCGACAAGGGACTTATTGCTCGTCTCGAGGGTGTCTTGAAAGAAGATTTTGTTCGTCTGCCATATACAAAGGGTATTGAGATTCTTCAGGAGGCAATCAAGAACGGTAAGAAGTTTGAGTTCCCATGCGAGTGGGGTGATGACCTCGCTTCAGAGCATGAGCGCTTCCTCGTTGAGGAGTACTTCAAGAAGCCAGTCATCATGACCAACTATCCAAAGAAGATCAAGGCGTTCTACATGAAGATCGACGCAGAGAAGCCTGTTCTCAATGGTGTTGAGCAGGAGGAGACTGTACAGGGTACTGACGTGCTCTTCCCTTCAATAGGTGAGATTATCGGTGGTTCTGTTCGTGAAGAGTCTTATGATAAGTTGATGGGTGAGATTGTCGCTCGCAACATTCCAATGAAGGATATGAGTTGGTATCTCGACACTCGTAAGTATGGTTCTTGCCCTCATGCAGGTTTTGGCCTCGGTTTTGAGCGTCTCATCCTCTTTGTGACAGGTATGCAGAACATCCGTGATGTCATTCCTTTCCCTCGTACCCCAAAGAACGCAGAGTTCTAATATTTCATCCATATATACAAAAGAAGCAGCGAGCCGTAAGGCCCGCTGCTTTATTTTTTTGTGATGAACAGCGACATAAATGTTGCCGGACGTTATTTCTATTTGAAGAGTTTCTGAGCGAAGTCTGTGAGGTAGATACGCCAGTTGCGCCAGATGTGGCCACCATCGGTCTCAACATACTCATACTTGTAGTTCTTCTCTGTGAGATACTTGCGCAGATCTTCATTGCTCTTGTACAGGAAGTCTGTCTTGCCAATAGCAATCCAATACAGCTTTGGATTTGACTTGAAGAGCTTCTCCAACTGGTTCTGAGCCTCAGTAGTTGTCTTCAACTGCTCATAGAAAGGAGCCTTTGGGTCGATAGTGCCATTGAGATGGAGACCAGCAGAGAACAGTCCATAGTAGTCGAAAGTCTCTGGATAGAGACGGCTGATAGCGAAAGTATGACCACCACCCATAGAAAGGCCACATACAGCACGACCGGCACGCTTCTTGATAGTGCGATAGTGAGAGTCAACATACTTCACAACATCCATGAAACTGCCCTCCATTGAGTTCACTGCCTTGCCAGTATGGCCCATGAACGAAGGAACATACATACCCTTTGACCATTCACCAGGAGCAGCCTGACAGTTAGGGTTGCCGTTGGTCATTACGATAATCATTGGTTTTGCCTTGCCCTGAGCGATAAGGTTATCCATAATCTGAGCAGCACGACCGAGTTCGCTCCAAGCGTTCTCATCACCGCCAGCACCGTGAAGAAGATACATTACAGGATATTTCTCCTTGCTATCTTCATAGCCAGCAGGAGTGTAAACAGTCATACGGCGCTTCATCTGGAGTTGTGGAGAGTCGTACCACACCTTTGACAGATTTCCGTGAGGAACCTCGTTGACACTGTACAGATTACCCTTGTCGCCTTCCTTCTCAGTGATGATGAAGATTGAGGTATAGGTAGTGATGTCGCGGTTCATGTAAACATTAGCAGGGTCATTCATACGAAGACCGTCAACGGTGAAAGCATAACTGTACAACTCTGGTTGCAGTTTGTCTGTTGTGTACGACCAAACACCATTGGCACCTTCCTTCAGTTCTGCCTTTCCCTGTGATTCCTGAGGACCGAAAGGAGTGTCAACAATAACCTTTGGGAGGAAATCGCCCTCCACAGTAACCTTCACTGCCTTTGGAGCATAGAGATTGAAAGTAACAGTACCATCATCGTTGATGACAGGCGACTTTACATTTGATGAATTAAACAAAGCCTCCTGAGCCATTGCTGTCAATGACAATGCGAGGCTAAATACGAACAAGATTGTCTTTTTCATAATTTATTTAAGTTTTAATGACATCGGGGAAATTTCAATCAGTTGTCGTTTGTATAGATCGCCGACAGCCTTTTTGAATACTTTCTTTGATACATGGAACAAACGATGGATTGCATCCGGATCGCTCTTGTCGCCCACAGGGCACTGTCCACCATTCTCTTTAAGGTAGTCGAGCAGAGTCTCGGCAAAATCGAGAGTGTGCTGGCGACCGTCACGCTGCAGTTGTATGTCAATCTTTCCGTCTGGTCTTACTGTCTTGATATATGCTCGCAGGCGGTCACCGGTTTGCAAGTGTGTGAACACCTGGTCTTCGTAAACCAGTCCTGCATATTCATTCTCCACAATGACCTTGAAGCCGAGGTCAGTCTTCTGCCATACAAGAATTTCCACCTCATCACCAGGCTGGTAAGGACATTTTTCTTTGTTGATGTATCTGTCCACTTTTGCTGATGCAACGATGCGGTAGGTCTCCTCGTCGATGTGAATGTGCACTATGTATGAGTTACCCATCTCCATCTCTTTTTTCTGTTCGCGGAAAGGACAGAAGAGGTCTTTCATCAGTCCCCAATCGAGGAATGCACCGAATTGGTTTACCCAATTCACAGAGAGATAAGCGAAGTCGCCAACCTTTGCCAACGGTTCTTCTGTGGTGGCAATGATGCGTTCATCCTGATCGAGATAGATGAATACACGCAGTTCGTCACCAATCTCCACACCCTCAGGAACATATCGGGTAGGGAGCAGAATCTCGCCGGCCTTGCCTCCATCGAGATACAAGCCGAAGTCCACACTCTTTACTACTGTCAGCGTATTGTAGTCGCCAAGTCGTATATTATTCATTATTTGTTTCTTCTGTTTCGTTTTCAATTTCGTTTGTCATGCTCTCTTGCTCTGCAAGGGTGGCATCAGGGATATTCTCCTCCTGTGCCAGCAGACCGTCCTTCATCTTGATAGTGCGGTCGGTAATTTCTGCCAGATGCTCATCGTGAGTCACGATGACGAAGGTCTGGCCATATTCGTCGCGCAGTTTGAAGAACAACTGGTGCAGTTCCTCCTTGTTCTGTGTATCGAGGCTGCCCGATGGTTCGTCAGCAAGAATCACTGCCGGGTTGTTCACCAGTGCACGAGCCACAGCGATACGCTGCTTCTCACCACCCGACAGTTCGTTTGGTTTGTGTGAGGCACGCTCACTAAGTCCCATGAACTGCAACAGTTCCTCTGCTCGCTTCTTTGCGTCCGATTTAGACATTCCTGCGATGAAAGCCGGAATCATGATGTTCTCCAGGGCAGTGAACTCCGGGAGCAGTTGATGGAACTGGAACACAAAACCGATATGGCGGTTGCGGAAGTCGCTCATTTTCTTCTTTGAAAGGCTACTTACATCCACGCCGTCAATGGTAATCTCACCAGTGTCAGGCTTATCAAGAGTACCGATAATCTGCAACAGGGTTGTCTTGCCGGCACCACTAGGACCAACGATGCTCACCACTTCACCTTTGCCTATGTGGAGATCAATGCCTTTGAGTACCTGCAACGAGCCGAAACTCTTGGTTATATTCTTTATATCAATCATATTCTTTGATGTTTGTAACACCTTATTATATATAGAGGTGTCAGTTTTTATAGTTACGAATCCTCCTTGTAATCCAGTTGTGGATTTCCTCGTAGAGACTGTTCTGCTCAGTATGCTGCGACTGTGCAAATGTCATCTCGTCCATTGCGTCACCATGCTGGTCAGGGAAGATAATCATATAGTTCTTGCCACTGAAGTATTTTGATATCTCTTCAGGCAATCGCTCCTGGGCATTCTTGTATGATACAGTACCCTTACGGGCTGTTACTATGACGAACAGATGGTCGTTCTGTACCGAGGACGCCAGTTCTGGCAATCCATTCCAGTGTTCCATTTCAATAAACTGTGCCCGCAGTTCTGAATGGCGGTTTACCACAAAGCGTTCTATCAGTTCCAGAGTGTCGGCCCTTCCGTGGAAGTTAATGCGACAGTCCAGATTGCCCGCGGTGCGTGATATTCTTTCCAGCCAGCGGTAGAATCCCGGCTCAAACTGTGCTCGTGACGGAACGGCAACAGTAATCTTGCGCAGAGTATTCAACGGTTGCATCAGTCGTGCCATGATGATCTGCTGGTTCAAACCGTTGAAAAGACTCTGGTGGAACTGCCCCCAGAACTTGTTCGACACATCCATGTGCATGTGCATACCGATAAGAATCTCTGTAGCCCGGAACTCCTTGAAGGCATGCTTGATGCCGTTAGCGATATTTGCTGCTACACGAACCTGGGTCTCCATCGGAACATCACTCGCTGCAGCAAATTTCGTTATCTGGTCGAGTAGTTGGCGGCCATCCTTCTGGTTCTTCGCCATGTGTTCATCATCATAGACGATGCTTAGTCCCACCAGTGGACGTTCTAGTTTCGGGTTGCGCATCATTGTAGCCAGAGATACCAGACGGTTGGCATATTCTGGATACTTCACAGGAACGAGAATCTTCTCATCATCATCGCCAGGGATGTCCTCTTCAGGCAGTTCCTGGTCACGAAGGATTATCTGCTGTGCAGCAGCCTCGGTCACCAGTGTTGAGATGATACATGTCACGAGAATCATTATTATGACACCGTTCAGCATGTCATCGCTTACCAAGGCTCTACCGTTCCTATCGGTCAGTTCCATTCCCACCATCACCATGGCAATAGCACCGGCAGCATGGGCCGAAGTAAGACCGAACATCATCCTACCTGATGATTTCGGTAAACGGAAGAAACGGGCAGCAATATAAGCCGCAGCGCCCTTGCCGAAGGTTCCGAAGAATGCGATCAGACCAACCACCCACAGAATCTCCTTGCCGGTAAAGAGCAAGCGGACATTGATGAGCATACCCACACCAATGAGGAAATACGGAATGAAGATGGCGTTACCAGTGAACTCCAGACGGTTCATCAATGGTGACAGGTGCGGTATGTATCGGTTGAGGATGAGACCAGAGAAAAACGCTCCGAAGATACCCTCCAGTCCGATGGCCTCTGAAAGTGCCGCACTGAAGAACAGTATCACAAGGACAAAGATGAACTGCATAACAGCGTCACTATATCTTCGAAGGAACCATCGTGATAATCGTGGGATTACGATAATCAGTCCGGCACAGAAAGCAGCGAACTTCATGGCAAAGCCCACCCAGAAGATGGTACCACCATTCCCTGAGTTGGATGCCACGATGGTGGCAAGCACCACCAGTGATATGAACAGTGATATCATCGTTGAACCCACGCTGAGCGTCACGCTAGGCTTGCGTTGCAATCCGTAACGGCTCACGATAGGGTAGGCGATGAGCGTATTCGATGACATGATACATCCCAAGAGCAATGCTGCGATAGGTGTGTAGTGGAGCAGTTGGATTCCCATCCAATGCGTCAGGGCAAATGGAATGATGAATGTCAGAAGTCCGAAGATACCCATCTGCATCCAATTCTTACGCAAGCCCTCCATGTCCATCTCCAGAGATGCAAGGAACATGATGTAATACAATCCCACCTTGCCGAACAGTTCGAACGAGTTGTCGCGAACCAGGATGTTCAGACCATACTGACCTATGAGCACTCCGGCGAGTACCAGACCGATGATATGCGGTATTCGCAACTTACCCATGATGATAGGGGCAAGCAGTACGATGAGTAGTACGACAAAGAAAATCAGTGTCGGATCTGTAATTGGGAATGTAATCATCTTCCTATAAATAATTATGGTGGGCGATGCACTATGTGCATACCCGAATACAAAGTTACGCTTTTTTTGTGTAATTAAGTCAATAATACACTAATATTTGGAAAAATGGACGGATTTATTTTGCGTTATAGTTGGTTTGTTGTAACTTTGTAACCAAAATTCAAACATTTAAGAAATTATGAAAGTAGCAATTGTAGGAGCGAGTGGCGCTGTAGGACAGGAGTTCTTGCGTATTCTCGCAGAGAGAGATTTTCCGATGGACGACCTTGTGTTGTTTGGTTCTGAGCGTAGTGCAGGCACAAAATACTCGTTCAAGGGTAAGGATTATGAAGTGAAACTTCTTCAACATAACGATGATTTCAAGGATATCGATGTTGCATTTGTCAGCGCCGGTGGTGGTACATCGAAGGAATTTGCAGAGACCATCACAAAGTATGGTGCAGTGATGATCGATAACTCCAGTGCATTCCGTATGGATGAGGATGTGCCATTGGTAGTGCCTGAGGTTAATGCCGAGGATGCTTTGAACCGCCCTCGTGGTATCATCGCAAATCCAAACTGCACAACAATCATGATGGTTGTGGTTCTCAAGCCAATCGAGGAGATGAGTCACATCAAGCGTATCCATATCTCTTCTTATCAGAGTGCTTCGGGGGCTGGTGCTGTTGCTATGGCAGAACTCCAGCAGCAGTATAAGGAACTCGTGGAGTGCGGTGAGGTAAAGACCATCAAGAAGTTCCCACATCAGTTGGCTTACAATGTTATCCCACAGATTGATGTGATGACCGACACCGATTATACAAAGGAAGAGATGAAGATGTACAACGAGACTCGCAAGATCATGCACTCTGATGTACGCACCTCTGCCACCTGTGTCCGTGTATCTTCACTCCGTTCTCATTCAGAGTCAGTATGGGTTGAAACAGAGGCTCCATTGACAGTTGAGGCTGTTCGCGAGGCTATCGCAAATGCTCCAGGCTGTACTCTCGTTGATGATCCTCAGAACTATGTGTATCCAATGCCGCTCGAGTCGGCTGGCAAGGATGACGTATATGTTGGTCGTGTGCGTAAGGACCTTGCCAACGATAACGGTATCACTCTTTGGCTCACAGGCGACCAGATTCGCAAGGGTGCTGCACTCAATGCTGTTCAGATTGCAGAGTACCTCATCAAGGTTGGCAATATCAAATAAGTATTTTCATATAACACAATAACAACGGATACCCTTCCCAACAATGGGGAGGGTGTTCTTTTATAAATATTAGCGATGAATATCAAGAAACTGAAGGATAAGGAGTGGCTTTACGAAGTTATATTTGGCAACGACACTCCTCTTGCCAAGACATTCGACATCACCGTGATGGTGGCGATTGTTGTAAGTGTGTTTATCACATTTGTTGAGAGTATGCCTTTTGTAGCAGGGCATTACAAGACCGCGCTCACCGTCTTGGAGTATATCCTCACCGTATTCTTTACCATCGAGTACATCGCCCGATTGTATTGCTCGCCGGTGCGTCGCGATTACGCCCTGAGTTTCTTCGGTGTTGTCGACCTGCTTGCCACCTTGCCTCCTTACATGGCATTCCTCTTCCCGTCGGCTCGTTACATGCTTCTCATCCGTACCTTCCGACTGATAAGGGTGTTCCGTGTGTTCAAACTGTTCTCGTTCATCAATGAGGGTTACCTGCTTCTTGAATCTATCAAGAAGAGCATGACAAAGATTGTGGTCTATTTCCTCTTTGTTCTGGTGCTTGTCATATCTCTGGGTACAGTCATGTTTATGATCGAAGGCGGACAGCCTGGCAGTCCTTTCCGTGACCTCCCATCGTCAATCTACTGGGCTATTGAAACGCTTTCTACTGTAGGATATGGCGACATCACTCCACTGACCACCTTCGGAAGAATACTCTCTGCTTTCGTTATGATTCTCGGTTATACCATCATTGCTATTCCAACGGGAATTGTTTCAGCAACGATGATTGACATGACGAAAGACAAAGTCAAGAACGGTCGTTGCCCACGATGCAACGGTAAGGTCGATAAGAACGATGTCTATTGCCGTCACTGTGGAGAACGCCTCTGATAATATTATAAACGAAATATCTTAATGCGTCGCAGCCCACCAGGCTGTGGCGCTTTTTGATGCAGCAATGTTCGTGTTTTTGCTTGGGTCGGAGATGGTAAGACCGGAGAAAGCATTCACAGGAATAACAGAACTTCCTATACTTGATGTTATCTGTCCTGTCGTGGCTTTGTAAGGCACAAGTTGATTCAGGAGCACATGGAACTGTTCAAGCAGACTCCTTGCGTCTGGGTCATTGCCTATATAACCTAATGTCTTGTCAACGTAGTCGCCGAAATCATAATACACCGTTGGGTTGAAATGGGCGGCATCGAGGTCCTGCACACGAGCCAGATGCTCGTCGGTGATGCTGTATTTCGCATTGATCTCTCGCATCAGGTTTGCCATCTCCTCCACATATTCCGTTCGTGTGGCGGCTATTGTGGCATAAGGGGCGTAATAGTTTGTGTAGAAATCGTTGTAGGCATTCACAACTCCTTTGTAGTCGGGCGTCGTACGGAGAATATAAGGCAATACCTTCTTGTAAGGCATACCATAGTTCATCACTTCGCTTGTAGAACCAATAATACAGTCAGTGGCATTGCGGAGGTCGTAGGCAGTCTCGATGCACGACATATAACACATGTCGAACAACATGTATTCCATGTGCATACCTGTTATGTCGATTGCCTTTGCCAGTGTGCTGATATCTGTGCGACCGGGTTCATCGCTGCTTCCGTACCATCGTGTTCTGTTAGGACCGTTAGGCGGAGCAGGCAACCATCCCTCACCGTGACAACCTACAATCAGTGCATATCGGTCGGCAAAAGCCGCTTGCTGCACCTTATTAAGAATAGAGGCAATACCATCAACAGTTGTAAGAACAGGGTTTGATACTATTTCGATTGTGTCATTCACCACCCGTTTGCTCTGTGCATCATATTGCAGTTCCATGAAAACAGCCTCGCTCTGAGTGCGCGAGATGAACACAAAGAATCTGTTATTGCCCAATCCCGACAGTTCCTTAATCGCCTCGCTCACATCTTGTATGTTGCGCAGGAAATCCCTGTAAAGGTTGTTCTCTCCAGTATATGGCAGATACATCAGGATCGTACGGCTACCTAAATCCGGTTCCACCTCGTTTTCATAACCACATGAACACAGCATGACGACACACATCGCCATCCAAAGGAATCTATTTTTAAAACAGAATGACATAATTATTTATTAAGCCCTTTTCTTTGAAACGGTTAGAATGCCCTTCCCCCTCTGTGTTGAGGGGAGAGGGCTGTGAGGAATTTTAATCCTTGATATCTTCGTAGTATGCAGCGCGTGCTGTGTACTGATATGCTCCTACCCAGAGCAATCCGATGAAGAGAGTGAGGATACCCAGCAAAGACCAACCAATGAACGAAAGGTCGAGGAGGAAGAGGCGCATCTTATGACCGTTGGTAATACGCTCGCTCTCTCTCAGAGCCTCACGGTTGCTGAGTTCTGGATTGTCGGCAAGCAGATACTCCACCATCGAGTATGCATAGGTCTTTATGTACATAGGAATCATCGCAACGAGTGTAACAAAAATGCCAATTGGCATTAGTGTATCTAAATCCATTCCTGCCATTGCTCCGCCTGTAAACAGAACGATTGCGATGATGATAGCAGGAATACCCCAAAGAATGATGTAGAGGAATTTTACGATCTCAGTCACCCATACACGGCGGTTGTAGCCACTGAATATCTGTCCTACTTCAAGTTCTCTGCCACGTAACTGTCCGAGGAAACCCACTGTCATTCCATAAGCGAGAGGCAGGATGATAAGCATTCCGAGTAGAGATGCTCCTGTTGTGATAGCCTCCATGCCAGGAACAGGGATTGATGTGACGCCATTGATGATAAGCGCAACAACTGCATAAACGAATACAAACAGCGCCGATGTGCCCCATTTGCCTTTCAATGCCTGACGTGCTTCTGCACGATACTCACTAAGTGTTTTCATAAATCTTGTTTTTTTTGAATGTTAGTTATACTTTTATATTTTTATTTCTTGTCCGTAGGAACCTTCACCGCGCAGCATTTTATGTAAGCAATGAACAAGATGAACACTGCGAGCCCTCCTATGATCATGGCTGTGGGGATGAAGATGTCAATGAAATGTGTTGCGGGGATGTCCGTTTCGATTTGTTCGATTTGACTTTTGTCGAGGTAATATATAAATCCCGAGATACCGAAGAGCGCCGCCAACCACATTCCTACATATTTTGTCACAGCCACTAATGTGGAGTCTTTGTCCCGTAAATAGTTCATGAAATACGAGAACGAGCGTGGCACGAGCGTGTGCGTGAACATATTATATACGATAGAGCCGTACACTATGGTATCTATGGCAATCCTTAGTGATGCTTTAACCCAGTTGCTCATCTCAAGTAGCATCATTGCTCTGTCTATGAGCAAAGCCAGCAGTATCAATGCCACTATCACTCGCCATGCTATCTGTTTGAAGTTATATCTGTTCATTGTTCTCTATAGGTTTCGGTTTCTTTGGTTTTTTCATCCTTCCGGCTTTCTTGAGGGCTTCGGCAAGTATCCACTGAATCTGTCCGTTCGTTGAACGGAACTCATCAGCAGCCCATGCCTCGATGGCATTCATCATCTCCTCGTCGAGTCGCAGGATGAAATTCTTTGTACCTTCTTTTTTAGCCATGTAGGTTATACATTATTATTACAAATAGGCACTAACCGTTGGTTGGTGCTTCGCCAACTCCTGTTCCAGATAGTTACAGAACTGTTCGGGAGTCATTGTGAGATGCTCAGCCTGTATGGCATAGAGTGCTCCGTATTGTTTGTAGGTGATTTTCAAGCCCATACGCTTAAACCAGTTGCCTGTGTTTGCCATCACATCGTCAACATTGTCCACATGCACCAATATCCAGTCAATGCCGTTCCATGTGTAAGGACTGAAACCGGTAATGTGCTTCCATTCTATCTCGCGACGATAGAAATAGGAGTGTATGTTGAAATAATGCTGGTTCCAACTCACCGGCAATGCCCTTCGTGGCCCGAATGTATGATATATGATGACGATAGTGCCAAATCCGAAGAATATTATATCTAACCAAGCGATGAAAATCATGAACGTTGGTTGCTCATATTCGCTTGTAAGAATATCTATTCCATCGGCCACAAATATTACTCCCGCCAGAAGCGTCAGAATATTAAATATCTTCTTCTTCATTTGTTCTGTTATCGTAGTAATTCAAAATGAGGGGGCTTAATGATTCAGCGTACCGCTGTTTATCACAGGCTGTGCAGGCTCATCGGCACAGAGCACCACGAGCAGGTTGCTAACCATTGCAGCCTTCTTCTCCTCGTCCAACTCAACGATTTCCTCCTCAGAGAGCTTCTCGAGTGCCATCTTAACCATCGATACAGCACCGTCAACAATTTTCTCGCGTGCTGTGATGATGGCTGCTGCCTGTTGACGACGAAGCATGACTGCTGCAATCTCAGGAGCGTATGCAAGATAGTTGATACGAGCTTCGGTAACCTCAAGACCTGCCATAGCCAGACGTTCGTTGACCTTCTGCATCAAAACCTCGTTGACTTCACTACTGCCACCACGCAATGTTATCTCGCCATTGTCTTTGTCATTCTCATTGTCATATGCAAACATACCAGCAACCTCACGGATTGCAGAATCGCTTTGTA
>JAZQOD010000191.1:0-11234 GCA_045627685.1 Prevotella sp.
CCTTTCTATTCTTACGATATTAGAAATTAAGTTGTAACTGCAAGGTGTAACGGCCACAGAGCGGATAAGCGCGACCACATGATGTTGCCTGCTCTGGATCATATATCTTGACAGAATCCCATACACCGAGGTTCTCGCACATAAGTTGAATATCGATAGACTGCATGCCCATCTTGTTGATGAACGGAGCCTTGGCACGATAGTTCAGACTGACTTCCTGAAGACGGAGATAACGGGCATCGCCCATCCAGAATGTCGAAGGCTTGGTATTGTTGCTGTTGTTGCCGTAGTGCAGGCGAGGGAATCGTGCATTAGGATTTTCGGTCGAAGGATCGCCTGAGAACTCTGCCGATGTCCAACGGTTTTCTCTGTCGTAGGCAAGGGCAAGGACATTACCCTGGAAACCACGGTTAAATGGCATATATCCATCAAAGTTGCTACCGTCGCTGCCTCCATAGAGGAAGTAGTTATGACCAGTTCCCTTGAAGAGGACATTCAGTGTGAAACCTTTATAGTCGGCAGAAAAACCGAAACCGTACATGAACTGTGGAATACCGGCGAAGGCAAACAATGGCACCTTGTCATCATCGTTGATCTTTCCATCGCCGTTCACATCTTTATATTTTATATCGCCCGGGAGAACGGTACCGAACTGTGATGGACTCATATCGATGTCTTCCTGCGACTTGAAGAGTCCCAACGCGATGAAACCACGCTGCACATTATTGGCGTAGCCGTTCTTCTCGAGATACTGATATGGCTGTTTTGGTTCCTCCCAGTTGAGAATCTTGTTCTTCGAGAGGGTGAAGTTTCCACGGAGTGTGAGGTGGAAATCCTTACCAAACTTCTGATAATATTCGAAATTACCATCACCACCCCAACTCTTCATGCTACCTACGTTACCATAAGGCATGCTGGTGAGTCCAACATACGAAGGCACCTGTGTGCGCTGCTGGAAGATGGCATCACGACGGTCAACGAAGTAGTCGAGGGTTGCAGAGAACTTATCCTTGAAGAGATGGAAATCAACACCCACGTCCATCTTCTTTGCCTTCTCCCAAACGAGGTTGTCGGCTCCTACCTGACTTTCGGCAAGTGTGCCTACACCACCCCAAGGTGTTGTGCCTTCGCCCTCGCTGATGAGTGTGAGGTAAGGGAATCGGGTAGAGGCAATCTGATCGTTACCTACGATACCATACGAACCACGGAACTTCAGGAATGTGAGCCATGGCATATTGTCCTGCACAAACTTATAGGCTGTTGGAACCCATGCCAACGCTGCCGATGGGAAGAATCCGTACTGGCGACCTGGCTGGAAGTTCTCCGAACCAGTAAGACCGAAGTTGGCATCAATGAAATATGTATCCTTGTAACCATAGTTGATACGGCCTGAAAGCGACTGGTAACGCTTTGGAATAGCATTCATACTGCTTGTAGCACCCGACTCCGCAGTGTCCTGGCAGTAGTAGTAGAGCAAAGCACCGATACTGTGGTCATTGAACTTACGATCGTAGTTCACGCTGGCATCGAAATACCACTTTCTCCAACTCCATGATGCACTGTTATAACCGATACTCTTGGCGATGACACGGTTCGAGAGAATCAGTTCACCTGCTTGGTTACGACCTGTTGCCATATAGAGGGCTGGTTTCTTGAAACGGCTCTCACCGAACATCGACTGGTTGTCGAACGATCCCTGGATCTTTGCACGCAAGCCCTTGGTAACCATCGACAGATCCTGCTCGATGGCAACAGTGATCATATTGCGGAAATTCTGCTGGCGTGTGGTACCAGTGTAGTTGAGCAGTACGTATGGCGAGATTTCATCACCATCGTTGGTTGCAGGAAGATAGCCGTTGGAATAACGGAGTGGATACATCACAGGGGTTGTCTTTGCCTGCGACGACCAAATCCAGTCGGTCATGCTGAGCGAACTGAATCCTTCACCCATACTAGGACGGTCGTTGACTGAGAGGTAACTGGTACCACCGAGATAAACCTTGGTTGTCTTTGTGAGGTTGATATCAAGGTTCATACGGTAGTTATATGTGTTATAGCCTACACCGTTCTTATATGGACTGTCATCAGCCATCTTATAAGCCGACGACTCGTTCGACATACCGAGCGAAGCAAAATAGCGGGCAATAGAACCACCACCCTGAGCACTCACATAATATGTCTTCTGGATAGAACTCTTGTTGAGCAATTCATCCTGCCAGTTGATGTTTGGATAGAGGTCAGGATCGAGGTTATAGCGGAAAATATCCATCTCGACATCCGAATAGATTGGTGCCATCGACGACTGAACTGCTGCCTCGTTGGCGAGTTCTGCATAACGGGTGGCATCAAGATACTCTGGCAGACGCTTCAGATGAGAGATGGTATAGTTTGCACGGGCTGTGATATGCAACTTCTGTTCAAGGCCTCGCTTGGTGGTGACGATCACAACACCGTTTGCACCACGGTTACCATAGACGGCTGTCGCAGAAGCATCCTTGAGCACTGAGAAACTCTCTACATCGGCTGCCTCCACCTGACTGAGAAGGCCTTCAAGACCATCGATGAGCACCAAAGCGGCACTGTTGGCACCGAAGGTTCCGATACCACGAACCCAGAACTCGGAGATGTTCTTTCCAGGCTCACCACTGCTCTGCACACCGATAACACCGGCTACACGACCAGCAAGGGTGTTGACGATATTGGTGGCAGGCTTTTCCAACTGCTTTGGATCGATGGTGGTGATAGCACCAGCAACGGATACCTTACGCTGGGTACCCATACCTACTACAACGACTTCGTCAACATCCGAACTCTTCTCTTTAAGTACAATCTTCACCGTTGTCTCCTTCTTGGTGAAACGGTACTGAGCCGACTCAAAGCCCACATACGACACAACGATATTGTCGTACATGCTGACTTTCATACTGAAATTACCGTCAAGGTCGGACACTGCACCCATACCCGGCTTATCCTTAATGGTGATTGTAGCACCAATGACCGGTTCATCGTAAGTATCCACGATAGTACCCTTGACAACAAATGTCTCGTTTTCCTGAGCATGCACCGCCACCGAAGGCATCAACGCCGCAAGGAAAAATACAAGGAATATATATATATTGTTCATTGTGTAATCAGGATTTTTCACTTTTCACTTATTCGATAGCAACTCGACGAATGGCGTGGTTGTCGCCATCACCAACATAGAGGATATCATCCTTGTCAATACACAGACCCGCTGGCTTGTTGAACTTTGCCACTTCGTTAGTACCGTTCACATAGCCCGGCTGTCCAGGCAATCCGGCAACAGTCGAAACGAAACCAGTCTTGAGATTGACCTTACGGATGCAATGGTTGTTGCTGTCACACACATAGAGGTTACCCTCGCTGTCCTTCACCATCTGGCGAGGATTATTGAACTGTGCCTGTGCCAGAGTACCATCGAGATAGCCACCACCACCTGATGCCGCACCAGCGAGAATGCTGTACTTACCCGTTGTCACATCCATCTTGTAGATGCAGTTCTTGCTTGTGTTGGTATAATAGAGCAGGTTTGGAGTATCCTTGTCGAACACCATACCGAAAGTCTCGCCGTCCTTTGTGTCAACAGCAGTACCAGCAGGCTGACCGCTCATTTGGTTATATACAAGGGTGAGACGAGTACCAGTAGCTGTTACAGGGTCGAAGCAGTAGAAGTCGCCACCCAGCACACGGCTATAGAACTTACCATCAGCTGGATTCATAGCCGCTGCACGACGAGCTCCCCAAATACCCATACCATCGACAAGATATTTTGTATCATCATAAATGACATTTCCCTTGCCCATGTATGCAAAGTTGTTCGTACGGTCGTAGTACCAATACTCGTTGTTACCGAGGTTAGCCTGCATATGATATACACGGTCGTTCACATCATCATAGCACACCCAAGGGCGAGTGAGGAAGATACCCAACTCATCAATCTTCACCAACTTTCCTGACTCCACGTTAGCAACATAACGGAAGAATTTGGCATCACCAGCGTCAATCTCGAAATAGATATTCAAGTCGCGATCCACACAGATACCACCGTCGATGCTCGCCTTGAACTGAGCCTCCGACAGGTTGGTGATAGCACCAGGATTTGTCTGGGCACTAGCATCACCACCACAGATGGTACTGATATTTGTCTGTATCTGATAGTCGAACACCTTATCAAATACACCCTCTTGATCACCAATCTTCACCTTGATCTTCACATTCTCACCCGGCAGACGAGGAGCAAGCACAAGGATATGATCGTCATTGACATTGATTACCGGGGCTTCCTTCTCATTGAAGAACACCCTTACTTCATCTTTGTTGGAACCGAAGTTCTGTCCTTTGAGCACCACCTGTGTAGAGATCGGTCCGCCCTCAGGGTAGAACTGTTCACAAACAATCGGCTTAGTTGGGTCGTAGTCCGAGCCACCCCCCTCGTCACTGCCACACGATGTAACAGCAAAGCCTAAGCACAACAGGCAAGAAGCCAACCAGAACAGTTTTACTTTTTGCATAATCATGAATGTTTTTAGTTATTGTTATTTCATTATTGTTTTCACATTTATCCAAATGCCCACCGTTTTCTGTGAACTCTTTTGCAAAATTACCAAAAAGAAAATCATTAATGCAAAGAACCGAACCAAATAGTATAAATATTGAACCAAAAAAGACTCCTCCCCAAAAACGGGAAGGAATCTCTTTATATTCAGGTCTTATAGGAACCTGAAAGTGATAAAATAGAATCTTTTTTTAGAAACCGATGGTGACACCGAAGTTGACAACGCGCTGGTTCATGTAGGCATCACCGGCAGAGTTGGTCGAAATCTCAGGGTCCTGCTGGTACTTGTCGTACGAGGTCCAAGTGAAGAGGTTGTAACAGTTCATATAAAGACGGAGGTTCTCAATGAACTTTGGCAATATCTTCTGTGGGAGATTGTATGACAAATCGATGGTCTTCAGACGGACATACCATGCATCAACAAGCCAGAAGTCAGACATATACGCCTGTGCTGAGTTGACTGTCGATGGGTTGCTGGTGAGGCGTGGGAAGTTGATCTCCTCGCCGTTCTGATAGCGCTCCAATGTCCAACGCTGGAGGTGGAGTGGCTGGAACTGCGACTTGAATGGTTCGATACCTGTTCCTACAACAGAGAAACTGTAATTGAATGATCCCTGGAAGAGTACACTCAATGTGAGTCCCTTCCAACTACCGCCGATGGTCCAACCGAGGGTGGTGTTAGGAAGGTTTGGACGACCGATAGCCATCTTGTCGTAGTCGTCGATAGTACCATCGTTGTTGAGGTCCTGATACTTCAAATCACCTGCCTGCACCGGGATATCGGTGTTAGGAACTGCTGGTGCTCCTTCTGCGTGAGCATTGACAAGTGCAATCTCCTCTGGTGTGTAGTAACCAATCCAGTGGTAGCCGAACTGCTGACCGATAGGCTTGCCTGTTGATGCGAGCCACTCGTAGCGCTGCTGTGCTTCTGCCTGATAGAGGATCTTGTTCTTTGCATAAGAGAACACGAAGTTGGTGTTGAAACTCCAGTCACCCCAGTTGTTGCGATAACCAATCTGACCATCGAAACCTTGGTTGCGTGTCTTAGCGACATTGATTGGTGAGGTACCGATACCGAGAATCTCGGAGATATCGTTACGATATACCAACTGATCGTAGCGGTGATCGTAGAAGTAGTCGAGAGTCAATGAGAACGAATTCCAGAGGTTGAGGTCGATACCGACATCGAACTTACGAGCCTTCTCCCATGTCACATTGTCATTACCGAGGTTACCTTCCTTGTAGCCCTGCCACTTCATAGCGCGGTCGCCGAAGTAATAGATGCTACCTGTCTCATACACCTGGTTGTAGAGGTAACGGTCGCCCATAGCAACATCGGAACCTACAACACCGTATGATGAACGAATCTTGAGGAGGTCAACAGTCTTGCCGAATTTCTCGCGGAACCATGGTTCCTCGCTGATTGCCCAACCAGCACCTACTGCAGGGAAGATACCATAGCGATGGCCCTTAGCGAAACGGTCGGAACCGTTGTAGGCGGTGTTGACATCGAGGAGGTAGCGGTTCTTGTATTTATAAGAGAGTTTCAGAGAGAGTCCCATGAACTTCTCAGGTACCTTCTGGCCACTGTTCTCGTAGGTGGTGCTCTCGAGGTTGTAGAGGAGCATTGCACCTACATCGTGAGCATCGTCGAAGACACGCTCGTAGTTGATGTACGACTGGAGGTTCATATCCTTCTTAGCAGTGCGTGTTCCTGCAGTTACTGCGTAACTACCGTTGGTATAGACATGGTCAGGGTTGATGGTGTAGTAGCCCTCGCCTGCTGATGTCTCATTATAGTGGTAGGTAGGGAACTGTTCACGCCATGCCTGACGATAGTTCTCATCGACGGTAGAGTAAGCGAGACGCACATTTGAAGACAAGCCCTTTGTGATGAAGTCCATCTTCCAGTTTGCACTGTAGAGGAGGTTGTTATCATTACGACGGGTACGGGTGTAACCCTGGTTAGCCAAACGGGCATTGAGGGTTGGACGGCGACCAGTGGTGTCGTAGAGATAAGCCCACGAACCGTCAGGGTTGATGACTGGTGATGAATATGGGTGCATCGCCTCGAAACTATAAATCTCGCCTGTTGCATTGATGCCGTAAGGCTCGTTGATGTTCATGAAACGCGAGGTGACATCAAGTCGCATAGAGAGATTGTTGGTTACCTGGAAGTCGAGGTTTGAACGGTAGTTAAAACGACGATAGAGGTAGTTTGAGTTGACATCGTTAGACTGAGCACCGAAGTCGCGTACAAGACCGTTCTGTGTGAAGTAGCCCACAGACACGAAGTACTTCAGACGATCGGTACCACCCGATACATCGACATTGGCATTGCTCTGCGAAGCGACCTTCTTGAAGATCTCGTTGTACCAGTTGACATCTGGATAAGCATAAGGGCTGTCGCCAGTGCGGTAGTGCTCGAGAGCCTCGTCAGAGTGGATTGGCTGCATGCCGTCGTTGAGATAAGCCTCGTTGACGAGCGTTGCTGTCTCATAAGAACCGAGGAACTTTGGTGTGCGGACAGGCATCTGTACACCAGTCTCCATACGGACATTGATACGAGGCTTGCCGTCAGCACCACGGCGTGTCTTCACGACGAGTACACCGTTAGCACCCTTGATACCATAGATAGCAGTTGTTGATGCATCCTTGAGGATTGAGATTGACTCAATTTCATTGACATTGATCTGCGAAAGTTGCTCGTAGGTGTATTCCACATCATCGACGATGATGAGAGGCTGGTTGCCTGCTGAGTTCAAAGAACTGACACCACGGATAAAGAAGTCGGAAGCATCTTTACCTGGCTGTCCTGAACGCTGCTGTGAGAAGAATCCAGGGAGTTTACCTGCGAGGGCGTTCTGTACGCTCGATACAGGAACTTTCTGCAACTCCTTACCGTTGATGGCACTGACTGCACCTGTCATGGTGATACGCTTGGCGGTACCGTGACCAACGACAACGACTTCGTTGAGGTCGTTCTTGTCTTCGTGCATCTGGATGTTGCACTTGCCGCCTTCGACCTTTTGCTCTACATCTTTATATCCTACATAGGTGAACACCAGTGTCTGTCCGTTACGAGCAGCGATGGCGAACTGTCCGTCGATGTCGGTAACGGTGGCTACATTGGTGCCTTTCACCTTTACTGTTACTCCAATAAGTTCATCGCCCGTTTCGTAATCGGTCACCTTACCGGTAACATTTGTCTGTGCGAATGCATATACTGTTGCACAGAGGCAAAAAAGTACTGATAATATTCTTTTCATAATGTTTACTTCCAATTAGGGTTCTGAACCATGTTCTTATTCTTGTTTACCTCAGAGTAAGGAATTGGATAGAGATACATCTTGTCGGTCCAATTTACATTTACGAGGTTGATAGGAGTGAACACCATTGTGTTAGAGCCTGCAACAATCTGCATGCCCTGGATAGGGTTCTTGAAGATTTCCTCAGCCTCACGCCAGCGACGGATGTCATAGTAGCGATGCTCCTCGAAGGCGAGTTCGATACGACGCTCAGTGTGGATAACCTCACGGAGTTCCTCACGCGACATTGTTGGATCCAATCCGTACATCTTGTCCTTGCCTGCTTCTATACCAGCACGCCAGCGGATTACCTTGAGCACATCCATGATGTCATTGATGTGTTCTGCACGATAAGCATCATCGCACTCGTTGGCTGCCTCGGCATAGTTAAGAAGAATCTCTGCAAAGCGAATATAGGTCCAGAACTGTGTGTGAGAACCGTATTCAGCCTCTTTGCTGAAGTCCTTCATGAACTTACGCATATAGTAACTGGTCTGTGAGAAGCGACCTGCACTCGCTGGGTTGTTGGCACCACCCTGATAGGTCTGGAGGGTTGTATTGAGCCAAGGAGAACCCTGATGGAGAATCTGAAGGTTGAGACGTGGGTCACGATTTTCGTAAGGCTTCTGTGGGTCGTAGGTATAAGCACTCTCGCCACGTGGCTTACCATCGAGCATTGGGAATGCATCGACGAGGTTCTGAGTAGGGTTGGTGCGACCATTACCCAACTTATTGCCTGAGAAACCGAGAGGACCGTTGTTCTTCTCTACATCAGTTCCTGATGAATTGTTGCGGAAGAAGATAGTCTCGTGGTTGTCGGAACCATAGTAGTTGATGAAGGCATTGGTGAAAGAGCCCTGCTTGGTGAGATGGAACTTTGAAGTTGACATCGAACTACGGAGAGTGATGACACCATAGTTATCGATGAAGTACTTTGCCAGTTCGGCAGCCTGCTTCCAGCGATCTGCATCGTACGAAGCATAGCCTACATACTCATTGCCAGCCTCGAGGGTACGCTCATTGAAGAGTGGTGAGGCAGCATAGAGAAGCACGCGAGTCTGGAGAGCGATGCACGACTCCTTGGTAGGAGCATGACCGTAGGTGCCGGCAGCATTACCACCACTACCCCAAGGCATGCAACGGAGAGAGTCCTGGATTTCGTCGAGTTCGGACATGATATAGTTGACGGTCTCAGCGAAGGTGTTACGAGGAATCTCGATGTCGTCGTTGAGGTCGAATACCTTGTCGCCGATGAGTGGCACACCACCGTAGCGCTCCAACAACTGGAAATAGAAGAATGCACGGATGAAACGAGCCTCAGCCTTATAGGTGACGCCGAGTGGACGAGTCTCGCCAAGGGCGTTCTCATAAGTAATATTATAAGGTACGCGATCGATGCCGTTGATGAAGGTGTTACACTTGCGGATAGCCTTCCAGCACTTGTCCCACATCATATTCGATGTCACCTGGTTGCTGGCAGTGTAACTACCAGTCTGCAAACGGCGTACATCAGGGTCGCTATCGAAATAGAGCGACATAGCATCGTCGGTAGCAGCATCGAGATAGTCGCTACCCACACGGTTGTGACCGTTAGGCAGTTCCTCATAGATGGCATTCAGGAATCGGGTTGCCTTATCACCAACAGAGTCGGTGGTAGAGAACACATATTCGTAGGTATACTGATCAACAGGTGTGCTCTCGTAGTTGTCGGTACAAGAAACGGCAACGAAAGAGAAGACTCCAAGGATAAACAGTAATGATTTATTTATTTTCATAATACAAAGCCTCCTTTATTAGAAATTGAGTTTAACACCAGTGAAGATAGTACGCTGCAGTGGAGAACTTGTGAATGTCACCTCTGGATCGACGAGGTCGCAACCAGAGAATGTCAAGAGGTTCTGTGCCTCGAGGAACACTTTGAGACGCACACCACCGAGAGTACGGTTGCAGAAGTTCTCAGGGAGGTTGTAGGCGAGCATGATGTTCTTCAGACGAATGAAGTTACCATTCTGCATCCACATTGACGAACCATACATACCACCGTAGTTGTAGGTGTTACCACCGGCTGAGAGTCGTGGATATGTTGCTGTTGCAGCAGTCTCAGGAGTCCAACGACCGAGGATATTCTGGTAAGCCTGTCCGTAGCCGTTGCCGATAGCCTGGAAGCCTTCAACGAGAGTACGGTTGTTGACATAGATATCGCGGTTGCAAGCACCCTGCCAGAGCATAGAGAACTCGAGGCCCTTCCACTCAAGACCGAGGTCGATACCGAAGTACTGAGTTGGTTTGTCGCCACCGATAACAGTGCGGTCCCACTCGTCGATGACACCGTCCTTGTTCATATCGACATACTTCACATCACCAGGCTGCACATCATAACCAACCATCACTGGATAGCCCGAAGCGATATCGTCAGCCGAGAGGAAGCCATCAGCCTGCAGACCGAAGATTACGCCCTCAGGACGACCGGTCTTGCGGAGGTAGTTGTAAGGAGTAGCCTGCTCGTCCATGAAGAGGAGTTTGGTAGAGGCAATGCTCCAGTTGCCCGAGAGGTAGTAGTTGACAGTACCAATCTTGTCCTGCCATGTGAGAGTAACATCAACACCTGTGCGGCGTGACTGACCGATATTCTCTGCTGGATAATCCACACCGAGGATGGCGATGCTCTTTCCACGCTGCTGGAGGAGGTCGAGATACTTATCGTTGTAGTAATCGACGGTAGCCTCAAGACGGTGGTTGAACATAGCGAGGTCGAGACCGATGTTGAGTTTGTTAGCCTTCTCGAACGAGATATATGGGTTGGCGATTGGTGTGTTCTCATATACACCCCATACCCATGTGCTCTGTGTACCTACTGGATAAGCATTGAAGTTATCGCGATAGGTCTGACGCCAGATGTAGTATCCTGAGTTGTCGATACCGTTACCTGTGCGGCCCCATACTCCACGGAGTTTGAGTTTGTCGATGAATGAAGCATTCTGCATGAAGTTCTCCTTGCTGATGTCCCATCCGAGACCGATAGCACCGAAGGTTCCCCAACGGAATCCAGGGGCATAGCGGTTGTAGTAACTCTCAGCGAGTTTAGCCTGCACGAAGTACTTGTCGGCAAAACTGTAAGAGGCAGTCTCGATGATGTTAGAAGGAATCATTGGGAGGTCATAGTCATCAATCTCGTGGCGTGTATCACCAGTGACGCTTGCCTTTACGGTGTGGAGACCGAAGGTGCGATCATAGTCGAGCGACAACTGACCGTAGAGGTTCTGGTAGTTGCTTACAGGCGAGAAGTCGTTGGTCTGCGATGAAGGGGTTCCGTACATGGTATATACTGGTTTGCCCTTATCATCGTATGT
>JAZQOD010000192.1:0-13474 GCA_045627685.1 Prevotella sp.
GGATGGTCGAACTTAAGAACGAAATAATTCTTGAAATTCTCAGGCACACCACCAGAATTCTTTGTAGTGTAACCGATAACCATACGCTACTCAGGGATGATCTTTACATAAGAACCACGATCGAGAGCATCGATGATGAAACTTGCCTTGTCGGTCTCAGGATATGTGACACGCATGATGGCAGCACGCTCTGTTGGGGCAATCTCGGTTGTTACATCGTAGTCAGCGAGATACACCTTATAGAAATAAGGGCGTGACTCCTCTGCCTTGTGAGAGAACCAAGAAGCACGCTTGTCCTGATGGAACTCTGGTGTGCCGGTCTCTGGCATAAGAGCAAACTGACCGTAGTCGTTGATCCAAGGACTTGGCTGATGAGTCTGCTTGAAGTCGCGGATCTTGTTCTCGGTATAGACATAAGCCCAACCGTCACCCATCTTTCCTGTCTGTGGCATCCAGAAGTTCATACCCCATGGAAGAGCAATAGCAGGATAGGTGTTACCTGTAGAAATTGCGTATGTTGACTCGGTACCCATGAGTGGGTTTACCATGTCAGCAGGGCAATTCTCTGTTTTTGCACTGAGGTTCATAGAAAACACTACAGCAGCAAGAGCAATAAATAATTTCTTCATGTGATTAATATAATTTTGGTTAGTAATTAGCGATTACGCTGCTGAGGACGCTGACCGCGATGAACACGCTCGCCAATACGACGAGTGCCATCATTGCGGCGTGTAGCACGCTGTGCCTCTGCTGGAACAGGACCACCGAACTGGCGTACTGTAGCCTGTGGGAACGCCGAGATACGCAAACGGGCAGCACCCATTGGTACGAGGGTGATGTTCTCGATTGTCTCTGAACGCTCAGCCTGTGCATTTGGCAAGACACCACATAGTCCGTTCTCATCGATAGTCCACGATGGTACCTTCACACCCTTTGCCTTGAACTCCAATGGCACATTCTCCAATGAGAATGGGTAGTCGTCGGCTGGCCAAGGTTTCTTCACAACTTCAATATTGCGATAGAAATCAGGACCGGTGCAGAGTGCATAGTTCCACGCAGAACCAGGATAGATTTCGGTTGTTGGCCATGCCGAAGCATCAGCACCTTCCTGCCAGTGAGAGTCGCCTATAGCGGTTGCCTTTGAGTCAACCTGCTTGTAAACCTCCTTTATCTTGAGGGAAAGTGTGAGTGGTCCGTAGTCAACAGACACCGAGTTCTGGTTAGCCTGCCATATGCGTGCCTTGATCTGCATTGGGAATGTCACAGTGACTTTGTCGCCAGTGCTCCAAGCGCGGTTGATGACGAGATACTTGCCCGGTTCGATACGAGCATTGACCTTCTCACCATTGACCATTACGACAGCCGCACGAGTAGTCCAGGTTGGAATACGGAAATAGAATGGGAACTCTACCGAAGTGACAATGTTCTTTTTCTTTACCTTCTTTGGCTGGTCGATATTCACGGTGAACGAGATATTCTCATCGAATGGGTAGTTTGTCTCCTCAACAATAGTTACATTCTTACCGTCAGCCACCTTTGCGCGAGCCTCGCATGCTGCATAGAGCACTGCTGCAACACCATTGTCAGGTGTAGCAAGGATGAGGTTCTCCGAATAGTAAGGCCAGCCCTGTGAGTGGTTGTGCTGGCAGCAACGGCTTGAGAATGGGTTCATTGAGAGGAACGGACCGCGGTTGTCGATGCCAGGATGATGGTTCTTCGAATCACCAAGCACCATGTTTGGCGAAGTGATATAGCGAAGAGCCTTGAAGTCAGGCATCATAGCAGCAGGATAGGTATTGAAAGCCACATCCTCGCAGTGCTCTGCCCAGAATGGGTCGCCGGTGAAGCGAAGCATTATCTCGTCGGAAGCCATCTGCTCAACCATACCGCAGCATTCAACACCCTGACGAGGATCGATGTAACCCATGCGTGAGTTCTCATCGCCTCCCCACATACCACCAGGAACCTGACCGAAAGTACGGCGGATAAGGTCGAGGTCGTTGTAAGAAGCGTTGAGATACTTCTTGTCGCCAGTGAGCATATAGTATGTCGCTGGTTCACGGAAGCACTCTGCGATATTCACATTATGCCAGTTAGGCAGATTGGAAGCCTGACACCAGTTGGCGGTATTGCGATGAATCTTCTCTGCCAGTTCAAGGAGGAACGGCTCACCTGTGCGGTTGTAGAGCCAGAGAACAGAGTAGAGGTTGTCGCCACCACGCGAGTTCTCCCAATAGTCCTCAAGGAACTGCTCGTCTTTCAACGAAAGTTCCCACTTGAAGTACTTGGTCATAAGGTCAAGCACACGCTGGTCGTTGGTGTACTCATAATAATGCTCGAGAGTGGTGAGCACAATCATCTGAGCCCAGAGTTCCGGTTTCTCCGGAGTTCCGTTGAGAGGTCCGAACGAACCGTTCTCACGCTGTGACTTGAAGATTGCATCAATCCAAACCTTGCTCTCATCAATCATCTTCTTGTCCTGAAGGATATAAGCAAGATCCATATAGCCCTTGAGCCAGTATGGCACTTCCTCCCAACCGTGGTCGCCGCCCTCCTGAAGCCAGGAGTTGTTGTTCTTGTCGAGCCATGCTGATATCTCTCCGAGGTGACCGGTGAGACCATCACGCTGGAGTTCCATATAACGACCAACCCAACCTTTTGGAGTGATTGAGCCAAGAGGCAGTTTTATGAAACTGACAGGCTGAAGCGGTGCACGACTTGACACATAGTTGGCGCTGGCAACGGAATTATCAGGGGCAGCAACGACCTTTGCTGTTGTCTGTGCAGTCACACTAATGGTAGCGGCCCAGGAAAGAGCCACTACCATTATAGCGATTTTAAATTGTTTTATCATTGAAAAACAGTAAGCATTTTTTAGAAGATATCCTGATCCTCGAGAGGAATCTGGGTATTGATCTGACGCTCAAGAGTCAATGTACCAGTTGCGTTATACCACATTTCCTTATCCTTGATGAGGGTATAATCACGGAAGGTATAGTCAATATCACTGATGATTACATAGTGATGATTGAGGTAAGGCTTGATATCGTCCATCTTGTCATAGATCTTATATGTAGCCTGCTTGTTCACCTTGAACTGGATCTCGTCGTTCTCTGCACGGAGTTCAACAGTACCATTGTTCTCGTCGATAGAACCATCGGTATTTACCTTCTTTATGAACTTTGCGTAGATCTTGTAGTTATGACGGTCTGTACGATCCTCATCGATTGTTCCTGCATAGAAGAACACCTCATCTTCAGATACTACATAAAGACGAGCAGTCTCCTGACCAGAACCATCCTGTGTAGCAAGATCTGCCTCTGTAGGGCTACTCTTTACGAGGAGAGTTGCAGCAGAATAGTCGCCGGAATAGTCATTGTAAGGGAACACACGGAGGAGTGCCTTGCCGTAGTGCTTACGTGGATGTGACTCAAATGGACTTGTACCATCATCGACTACCATGATAGGGAGGACCCACTTCTCAGTCATGTCGAGATTGTTGAAATCGAAACGGATATCGAGAAGCGAAACATCCTCGCCTGCCTTGAAATTAACAGTTGATGGATAAGACGCATACTCACTCATATCCTTGTAAAACAGTTCGGTACGGCCCTGGTACCACTCATAGTTGAGGATGCCAAGGGTATCAGTGTCGTGAGCAACCTTGACAGTGAAGTCGCGGTCGTTCTTTGTTGTACCACTGACAATCATTGGCAACTGACGACTTGAAAGTCCACGGCCATAGAGTGCCTCACCATTTTCATTGTGACGAGTGAATGGAACATATACAGATGTAACGCCACCCTTCTCGTCAAGAGGTGCCTTGAAGCTTATATAGTGCTCGTACTGTTCCTCGGTCCACTCATCGTTACAAGAAGTAGTGAGAGCCATCAAGCCAAACACTGAAGCTAATAATATTGAAATTCTTTTCATATTGAATTTTCTTTGTTGTTAATGTTTATAGCTTTCCCTTACCTCCCCTCGGGGAGGCAGGGAGGGGGCTTTAGTCATTCTCTGTCCAACCTGGAGACTGAACAAGGTTCTTGTTACGCTTGAGTTCTGTGTGAGAGATTGGCCAGAAGTACAACTTGGTGTTGAATGTTGCCTTGAGGTTATATGTTGGGACAACCTGGAAGAACTCATCCTTGTTTGCGGCTGTCATGAAGACATTAAGACCGTAAACAGGAGTAGCCTCCTCGATAGGAGCATCCATCCAACGGCGAAGGTCGAAGTAACGCTTTGCCTCACCCATGAACTCAATCATACGCTCACGCTTGATAGTCTTACGGAGAAGGTTCTTGTTACCATAGATCTCATCGCTATAATCTGGCAAACCGGCACGGATACGAACAGGGTTGGTACCCTTCTTGATCTCGTTCACATCGCGAGCGATAGTATATGTTGTAGTGCCATTCCAAGACTGGATCTGATAAGAACCGTCGAGCTCGTTCAATGCCTCAGCATACATCAAGAGAATATCAGCATAACGGATTGCTGGCTCATACTTCTGCTGGATACCGCTGTAAGTATTCTGGTTGTTTGGACAGTAGTCCTTAGGACCATAGAACTTCTTCATAGCAGTACCTGTACGAGGATACTGGAAGTTGTTCACCCAACCGTTACCACCATTACGGAAGTAACTTACCTGACGGAACTTATTTGCAGTAACAGGGTTGTTGGTAACACCATTCTCCCAGATTGTACCACTATAAGCAACTGAAGCATAGAAACGTGGCTCACGCTTCATGTGCATCTGCGAAACATTCATGAACTGAGCATTTGTAAGTGGCTTTGTGCTACCCTTGGCGTCAGCAGCGTTCGACAACTCTGGATAGTTTGCTGGAGCCTCACCTGCCTTGATGTCATCACGGTTGAATACGTTAGTCTTACGTGGACGGCTATTACCATCAGCGATTGCTGAAGGATATTCGTCACGCCACTCTGAGTACATACCGTCAACATCAGTACCGTCGTTCATGTAGTATGTATCAACCATCTTCTGTGTCACACCGTGTGTGTTCCAGCCACCAAGCTCTGTTGGCATCTCGTGAAGAACGAGAGCACCGATACCAAGGTCGTTATCTGTGAAACCGAAGTTGACACCACGGGTGAAGATAAGCTCTGGGTTGTCGGCTGGATATACATCACCGTCGAACAACTGGCGATATGACTGCAATGGGTCGATATCTGCATAACCGTTAGGCCAGTTCTTTGTAGAGAAGTTGCCATCATCGTAAGGCTTTACTGTTACAGGATAACCATCCTGACCAGAACCCTCAGGGATGAGTGAAGCATGATAAAGCTCATAGCAACCGAGTTCCATTACGTCCTTACAAGCAGCGGCAGCCTTAGCCCACTTCTCCTCTTTATATTCGCGTGAGAGAAGAGGAGTACCATCGCGGTTAACGAAGAGCTCTGCAATCTTTTCGTCAACGCCTGCTGGGTGCTGACCGTTCTTGAGCTGACCGTTAGCAAGTGGAGATGCTGCATAGAGATAAGCAAGAGCACGGGTAGCAAGACATGTACCTACTGTTGGACGGCAGATGTTGTTAGCGTCGCGGTGGGTTGTCTTGATTTCCTTTGCTGCCTGAACCATCTCCTCACCGATGAAGTCTGCCATCTCCTCGTATGTTGCACGAGGGATAGAAAGTTCATCGTAAGAGAGTGTATAGTCAACACCGTTGGTATCAACGATTGGCACTGGACCATACTTCTTCAGAAGCAACCAGTAGAAGTAAGCGCGTACGAAACGAGCCTGACCACGATAGTCCTCAATCTCAGAAGCAGAAAGCTCCTTGTTCATATAGATCTTATTGATAAAAGTAGTTGCCTGGTTGATACCCTTGTAGCAACGTACCCATGCAGAATAACCACAGTCCTCGTGATAGTTACCCTCGTGGAAAGCATTGTAAGATGCGAAGTCAGCATCCTTGTTGTCACCACCGGCCTTGTTATCACGGTCGCCATAGTAGATATCATCGTCAAAGTTGAATGGGTTCCAACGAGCACCCTCAACATTGTATGTTACACCATCGACTGTTACAGAAGAGCCACCAGTGCCACCCTTAGAGCTAACCTCAACGTTGCAGTCGAGAAGCCAAGAGTAAGCATGAGCGAGCCACTCTTCAGAAGAGGTCTTCTCAGAGAAGATCTGCTCCTCAGTGATTCGGTCATCAAACCATTTGTCTGAATCAAGGTCTGTACAAGAAGTCAATGCAGCACCTGCACAAACAGCAGACAAGAAGAATATAGATAATTTCTTATTCATAATAGTAATTCCTTATTTTTAGAGACTAACTTGTACACCGGCAGTGATAGACTTTGTGATTGGATAGTCCTCACCACGTGGCTGCAATGACTCAGGATCCCACATACCGAACTTCTTCGAGATGAAGAAGAGGTTTGTACCTGATACATAGAAGCGGATGTTCTGGAAGTGAATCTTGTTAACAATCTGCTTTGGAAGAGTATAACCGAAGTCGAGGTTCTTCAGACGGAGGTAACGACCATCGCGCAACCAGAATGTAGAGTTGCGGAAGTTGTTAGAGTTGCCACCGTAAGAGAGTCGTGGATAAGTAGCATTTGGATCTTCGTTAGCCTGGATGCCGAGGATTGCTGCTGTAGAAGCATCTACCCAACGGTCGTCGAGCATACCCTTGAAGATGTTACCCCACTGGTTCTCGCTGAATGCATATACACACTTACCGTATGTCATGAAGGTTGACTTACCAGCACCCTGGAAGTGGAGGTTGAAGTCGAAGCCCTTCCATGCTACAGAAACACCAAGACCGTAGATAAGGTTTGGACGGTCGGTAGCACCGATAGCACACTCGTCAAGACCGTCAACGATACCATCACCGTTTACATCCTTATACTTGATATCACCAGGCTGTACGTCGCCGAACATCTGCTTTGGATGGTTACGGATGTCATCATAGTCCTTGAAGAGGCCCTCTGCGATAAGACCACGAACCTGACCTACACGATAGCCACGCTGATACTGGTATGAGTAAACATTGTACTCCTCGTCGTAATCACCAATCTTATTCTTTGAGTAAGTCATGTTACCACGGATTGTGAAGTTTACATCACCGAAGCGCTGCTCATACTTGAAGTTACCATCAAAACCCTTTGAAGATACAGAACCTACGTTAGCCTTTGGAGTTGACTGGAGACCTACGATAGCAGAAAGATACTTACGTGCCATGTAGATACCTGTACGATGCTCTGAGAAGTAGTCAACAGTAAGAGAGAACTTGTTGTCGAAGAGAACGAGGTCAACACCGATATCGTCCTTCTTTGCAACTTCCCATGTTACATCCATAGAAGCAACCTGTGTATAACGTGTACCACGGTACTCGTTTGTTCCGGCTGTCTGACCGAAGGTGTAACCAGGAATTGACACATCGTTATCACCATCCTTATATGAATGACGTGCAATAGTATAGAGGTAAGGGAAACGGTCGTTACCTGTAGCGTCAGAACCTACCTTACCATGAGAGTAACGGATCTTGAACATGTTGATCATAGGGAACTTCTCCTGGATGAATGGTTCCTCACCAATGTTCCAAGCGAGAGAGTATGCTGGGAAGAAACCCCAACGGTGACCGTCAGAGAAGTTCTCCGAACCGTTGTAACCGAAGTTTCCATCAAGGAAGTAGCGGTTCTTGTAGTTATAGGTTAACTGTGCAGCAAGACCCTTGTTCTTACGAGAGATAGAGTTCTTGATATCATCACCGAGGTTCTGGGTTGTGATATTCTGGTCTTCTGTGAACTTCACATTTGCACCTAAGGTGTGAGCCTTGAGGAAGGTGCGGTCCCAGTGGAGCAACAAGTCAAGGAACTCACGGCGTGAACCGCTGTTGCTTGTTGACTGCTTCATATCCTGGATATCATAGATCTTGTCGAATACAAGTTCACCAGTCTCTGTGTCGCGGTTACGTGCTGTGTAGAGAGCAGGCATCTTACGATGTGAGATAGCATTCGAGTTGTATGTATCGTAACCGAAACGACCTGTGAAACGCAAGCCTTTAGTAATGAAGTCGAGGTTCTGCTCGAGGGTTACGTTTGTCTGGATATTGTTGTCCCACTCTGTGTTGTAACCAGTCTGAGTTGAAGAAACCCAAGGGTTTACGTAGTTGCTCTTGTTATCGTCAGTCACACCTGGCTGAGCCTTGTATGGATAATAGCCATTAGAGTAAACGAGTGGAGCATAGAGAGCATTGTAACCGAAGAGCTGTCCCCATACAGAACCGTCACCGAGACCTGGAGAGTTACGCTTGTTCAAGTTACCACTGACACCGAGCTTCAAGAGAGTAGTCTTTGTGATGTCGATATCGAGGTTCATACGATAGTTGTACTTCTTGTAGTTAGCGTTGGTATCGTACTTGTTCTTCAATGCCGAGTCTGTCTTGTACATACCCTCATCGTTGGTATAGGCGATAGATGCGAAATAGCGAGCAGTCTCACCACCACCAGATACATTTACATTAGCACGAGTTGAGAATGCACCGTTCTTCAGGAGGAGATCCTGCCAGTCAACATTTGGATAGAGGTCTGGATCAAGACCGTTGCGGATAATCTCCATCTCAACAGGCTGATAGAGCACACCGAGGTTACGGGTTACGCGAGCCTCGTTTACATAGCTTGCATAGTCAGCACCGCTAACGAACTGAGGAGTGATTGTACGGGTGTTGTAAGAAGACTCAATCTTACCGTTGATGTTGATCTTACCTGCCTTACCGTGCTTTGTTGTGATAAGGATTACACCGTTAGCACCCTTCGAACCGTAGATAGCAGTTGCAGAAGCTTCCTTCAATACAGAGAATGACTCGATATCCTCAATGTTGATATCATCGATGTTCTCACGCTCGAAACCATCAACGAGGATGTAAGCCTTAGCGCTGGCACCGAAGGTAGAGATACCACGGATCCAGAACTCAGAGGTGTTCTTACCAGGCTGACCGCTCGACTGGAATGCGATGATACCAGGAACATTACCGGCAAGAGTGTTAGAGAAGTTTGAAGTATTGTAGTGCTTCAGGTCGTCCATGTTTACATTGGTAACGGCACCAGTAAGGGTAAGTTTCTTCTGGGTACCCATACCTGTTACAACGACCTCATCTACAGCGTTGATCTTCTCCTCTGCAAGCTTCACGTCAATGCGGTTCATACCTGGCTTGACAAGCTCGCTTACTGTCTCAAAACCGATGTAAGAGAAGAGAAGGGTCTGATATTCATTTACTTTAATCTTGTAGTTACCATCGATATCGGTGATAGCACCAAGACCGGAAGCGTCTTTGATAGTTACGTTTGCACCGATGATTGGTTCACCGAAAGCATCGGTAACAGTACCCACTACTTCCATTGTATTCTGTGCCAGGGCGCTGACTGTCAGGCCAAGGAACATAAACAGTGTTGCTAAATACTTTTTCATATTATTTCTTTTTTAGTGGGATTACTCATTAACAGGCTCGTCTGATGGAGCGAGATCTGTCTCGTCCTCGTGCTCATAACCGATAGTACGGATCTGGCGGTTCACTGTATCGAGGATGTAGAAGATACGTGTTGGGTTGCCTGCAGCATCAACAACATCGTAGGTAAGGTCACTTACAAGACCTGTTGGACGGTGGAAACGAGCAACATCGCGGAGCTCACCGTTCTCATTACCGTAAACAAGACCGTCAGCATGGGTGTTTGCACCACCACCTGCGTAGGTACTTACGATACCTTCTGGTGTCAAGACACGGATTGTAGAACCCATTCTCTGGTTAGCCTCGTCCTTTTCGCCAAGACGACCTGAGTCGCAGAAGAAGAAGTCGTAGATATCGTCGCGGCCTTCCTTGATATACTCATCGTTAGGAGCGAATGTGCCCTGGTAAGGGCGAGCAAGCTTAGCACTTGTACCTACAGCATCGTCGAGACCTGCCTGACCAAGCTGACCAGCAATCTGGTAAGGAGCTGTGAAGCGCTTTTCCTTCTCGTTATAGTCGGTCTTGAGCATATAATCCTTGTTGATAACCACGATATAAGCGTACTTACCTTCTGGATGGATATCAATCTGGCACTCGAAACCGTTATCCTGAATCTTGTACAGAAGCTGGAATGCACCGTTACCGGTCTCCTCGCCTGTGTTAGGATCGTAGAGGTTCTGGTTTGCGTATGGGCTCCAAGCTGTACCGTTGTTGAGGATATAGTTTGGATCGAGAGTCTTCCAGTACTTGTCCATATCGAGGCGGAGCATCTCACCCTTTGTATAAGAGTTGAAGTAGATCTCACCATTTACTGGATGAACTGCAGCACCGTTACACTGGTTGTAAGCAGCGAGAAGACGGTGTGGAGAGTTTGGATTGAACTCACCGGTAGTTGGGTCACGGTCAACGATGTGTACAGCAGCTGCTGTGTACTGGTCGTTGTGACAGTCAACAGTCACGATGAGGTGCTCACGCCACTTCTTCATGTCAGGAGTTGCATTCTGAACCCAGAGGTCATCACCGAAGTATGTTGGTACAACCAAGCCATAGGTTGGTGAGTTAGGATCCTCGTCGAGTGCCTCGCCTGTCTGCATCTTTGTACCATCCTCGTTGTAAGCATAAGGGTCAACGGTGAAGTCGATGGTACGCATACGCTCGTTGTTGAACATTGATGGAGAGAGAACATCGGTAACGGTCTCTGTCTCAAGGTCGATGAGCTGGATAGCATGTGCTGCTTCCCAGTTTGGCTCACGGTCGTAAACAACGAAGAGCTGATTGTGGTTGTAAGGAGAGAACTGCATCACACCGTCGTTGCGGAAACCTGCAACTTCAGAGAATGATGTACCGCTCGCTGTCCAACCCTGGTCGTCGCGCTCGTTTCTGTAACCGCAAAGGGTACCTACAACCATCTTACGCTCGTAGGTGAACTTCTCGCTTGCTACAACGGTCTGTTCCTTGATACCCTGTGCATTGTCACCGATAGTGATCTCAACAGCACCATCGTTGAAGAATGCGTGTGATGGCACGAAGCAGTAAAGCACGTCTGACTTTACGCTTACAAGGACTGCTTCCTTACCACCGATAACAACCTTGACAAGAGATGTGTCATTACCAAAGTTGGTACCGCTAATGACCATCTGCTGTCCAACACCACCTGACTCAGGTGTAAAGCCTGAAACAGTAACAGGCTTCGAAGGATCATAAGGATCCGTCTTCGATACTCCAATGTAATCTTCGATTGAAACGCCTTCCGAACAACTGTTCATTGTAAGGATAGCAAACAAACCGAGGAGAATGCTCATTGGAAGTACTCGCATTGTTTTCTGGTTCATTTTCATTTGAATAAATTTAATATTAGTTATTATAATCATTTGCTTTTCTTTCTAACAGACACCCGTACAGAAGTTACTCTAACTTTTCACTTTTAACTTTTCACTTTTAATTTCTATATATATAATAAGGTGTCTCCCTATCCCACTCTTTCGAGCGGAGCAGGGAACACTTCATTTATTTTGTACCGAGTTTCTTTGCAAGAACCTGCATCCAGTATCCACCGAGAACTGAACGGGCACGGAAACCGCGAGCGTTGTTCTTCTCTGTGTGATGCCAGTCGGATGTTGGCCAGCGGGTAACGGTCTCGTTGACGAAGTTGTACTCGATGTCCATAATCTTCTGGAAGTCCTTGATATTTGTAGCCATTGCTGCTGTCCATGCTACCCAGTCACCCTTTGTTGTGTCGTCGCGTGAATCGAGTGGCACACCGTACTTGTTGAGTTTGGTCAGATAGAATGCTATTTCCTTTGCAATGACATCGCCTGTGTACTTGTCGTTGTAGAGGTTCCAGCCCCAGAGCTGATCCCATACCATGTTGTACTTCAGACTCCAGTCAGAATCCTTGCCGTCGAACTCCATGCGGTAGAACTTGCCGTTTGAAGACTTGGCATGATCAACGAAGTAATGAGCGAACTCACTGGCAATCTTCATATTCTGCTCGTATGCAGCCTCGTCGCCGAGCATCTTTGCCATCTCAGCATAAGCAGCGATACCCATCGTTGCCTTCACCGCGAGGTTAGAGTTGCGTGATGAGAATCCCTTGAAGTCGTCGGTGCAGAGCTGGTTTGCTGGGTCCTTTCCGTACTCAACGAGGTACTTGTTCCAGAGTGTGAGGATATCCCAATACTTGCGGAGATAGTTCAAATCGCCATCGAGCTTTGCTATGATTGCAGCAAGAGTGATGATGTTTGCATTCTCCTCGAGTGGCATTGTTGAACCGTCGTTGCGGCGTGGGTCGCCATATACATTGCCGTTGGCATGTGGATATGTACCGAGGTCATGAGCAGCGAAAGCGTATGGCCAGCGACCTGTTGCCTCGTATTCGAGGATAGAAGTGATCATGCCTTTTTCCAACTGTGGGTTGTAAGCAAGGTAGAGTGGCGCCTCTGGATAGGTGAGGTCAACGGTGTTGACACAACCGTTAGAGTCGTTCTCCTTAGAGAAGAACAGGAGGTGGCCTTCGTCATCCTTGAAGAGCTTGTGGGCTGCATTGACATGGCGATATGTGCCTGAGAGCAGCTCTGCATACTTCAAGCCACCTGCTGCAAGACCGTCATCATAGATGGTCTTGTCCTGCTTGCGGCAGCGATCCATGATTGTGCTATATTCAAGAGCAAGGCGCTCGAACATATCAAAGATAGTGATCTTGCCCTCGTGTGCCCAGTAACCCTTGTAGTTCTTGTACATGTACTGGATGTCTTCAATCTCGTCGTAGCCGATGAGGGTGAAGCTGCGGTCAACTTCCACATTGCCGAAGTCATGAACATAAGCCAGAACTGGCATCTGCGATGGTTTGCGAGAGAAAATCTTGCTTTCTGATGCAGGGAGAGCACCGGTCTTTGCAAACTGTGCCTTCACTGCGTCCTCCTGACCGATAGCTACTGTACCGTTCACATCTGGCAGATAGAGATATCCCCAGTCGATGCAGATGTGGTCGCCCTTCTTTGCAAGGATTGGCTGCTCCACTGTACCGGTCTTTGCGTATGTGATGCCCTTCTTCACCTCAATGGTGGTAACGGTTGGCTGGTTTGCCTTGTTCACTGCAATGAGTGGACTTGCACCGAGGAAGAACTGCACATTGTGGGTTCTCTGGTCGGTAGAGCGCACCTGATATGAGATGTAGTTGATTGGCGATGAAAGGAGGTCGTAGTCGTTGATGATCTGTGGCGCTGTGAACACAAGGTCGAGTTCTACAGGACCGCACTTGAATGTATAATAGGTGTTACAAGCAAGCACATCCACGCTCTTCTGCTCTGCAAACTTGAGGTTGTCAATCTTCTGTGAGACATTCTTGTAGATACCGAAGTCTGTGTAAGCACCGCCAGTGGTGTTATGTGTATGAGTAGCGATGACGTTCTTGCCTGGTTTGAGCCATTCCTTCTACTCGTTTTTTGGACCTCCGTTAACCCAGGTCTCGCCGGTATCTGCTACTTTCACACCGTTTACAT
>JAZQOD010000193.1:0-3593 GCA_045627685.1 Prevotella sp.
TGAAGTTCGAAACCGAGCAGTCGCCTATCAAGGCAAACCTCTGGATTCAGACTCTCCCTGTCACTGACTACCAGTCGAAGATGAAACTCACCATCGATGCCGACATCCCGTTCATGCTCAAGGCAATGGTGGGCAGCAAACTCAAGGACGGCATCAACAAGATTGCCGACACCCTCGCAATGATTAATTATTAATCAAATGTCCCCTTTCCTCCCCATTTTGGGGGAGGCTCTACCTCAGTAACAATGTCCCTTTCCCTCCCCATTCTTGGGGAGGCATAAAAATCAATAACTAAATGGATGAAGTAAATAAGAACACCCCCTCTCAGGGAGTCTTGCAAGGTGCAAAATTATGGTCGAAAGACTATGATGTGAATAGCGAGATCGAGCGTTTCACCGTGGGCAAAGACCGCGAGATGGACCTCTATCTGGCTAAATACGATGTCCTGGGAAGCATGGCGCATATCACCATGCTCGAAAGCATCGGACTTATCGGAAAAGAGGAACTGCCGGTTCTTCTCCGCGAACTGCGCAGCATCTACGAAATATGCGAGCGTGGCGAGTTCGTCATCGAGGAGGGCATCGAGGATGTCCACTCACAAGTGGAACTGATGCTCACACGCCGTCTGGGCGACATGGGCAAGAAAATCCATTCCGGACGCTCGCGCAACGATCAGGTTCTCGTTGACCTGAAACTGTTCACACGCGATGCACTGAAAGACATCGTCAACTGTGTCCACGACCTCTTCGGTGAACTCATCAAGAAGAGCAACCAGTATAAAAACATTCTGATGCCGGGTTACACACATCTGCAGATTGCCATGCCGTCGAGTTTCGGCTTGTGGTTCGGCGCTTATGCCGAGTCGCTCACCGACGATATGCTGTTCCTGCAGGCTGCCTATAAGATGACCAACCGCAATCCGCTGGGCTCGGCTGCTGGATATGGCAGCTCGTTCCCACTCAACCGTCAGATGACTACCGACCTCCTGGGCTTTGACTCGATGAACTATAATGTTGTCTATGCTCAGATGGGACGAGGCAAGACCGAGCGCAATGTGGCCTACGCACTGGCTTCCGTTGCTGGCACCGTGGCAAAGATGGCGTTCGACGCTTGTATGTTCAACTCGCAGAACTTCGGTTTCGTAAAACTGCCAAAGGAGTGCACCACCGGTTCATCTATCATGCCTCACAAGAAGAATCCTGATGTCTTCGAACTCATCCGTGCAAAGTCCAACAAACTCCAGGCTCTGCCACAGCAAGTGTTGCTCATCATGAACAACCTCCCTGTGGGCTATTTCCGCGATCTGCAGATGATAAAGGAAGTATTCCTCCCAGCCTTCGAGGAACTGAAAGACTGTCTCCAGATGGCTACCTATATAATCAACCGAATGGAGGTGAAAGAGGATATCCTCGACAATCCAATGTACGACCCTATCTTCTCTGTCGAGGAGGTGAACCGTCTGGCAGTCGAAGGCATGCCATTCCGCGATGCCTACAAAAAGGTTGGTCTCGACATCGAAGCAGGCAACTTCACACCCGACAAGGACATCCATCACACTCATGAAGGTTCCATCGGCAACCTCTGCAACGATCGCATAGAGGCATTGATGAGCAACATCCTCGATGGTTTCGGCTTCCACAAAGCCGAATCCGCCATCAGCGCTCTGATCACCGTAAATGCCTGAAAAAGTAAATATCGGTCCCTTTCTCCCTCATTATTGAGGGAACCCCCTCTCGCCATCATCATCGTTATGAATCTTTGTCATCGTCATCGTGTTCGTTTTCGTCTTCGTTTCCGTCACCTCTCTCTCCCCCTTCGGGGGCTGGGGGGCTGTCTTTTGGGCTGCTTTTTGTGCTTCCTTTTGGGCTGCACCAACATCTCCGATGAATACTGCCGCCGTCCATGCTATGTGCTCATCGACAACCAACTCCACAACGATGCCACACTCGCCTCGGCGATGAACCCGATGGCACCGGGCACCTTCTGCACCATTAAGCGAAAACAGCAAGGCGGGGCAACATTCTTCAATTGCCACAACAACCAAGGACAGGAGAGCGATATCAAGTGGACCGCCGTTTACGACAGGATGACCATCATCGTGGGACTGAACAACGGCATCATCGTAGGCTTCGGCAATCTCGACAGCCCAGCCGTGTTCTATGCCTACGACCGCGAGTGTCCCAACTGCTTTGATCCCGACGCCATACCAATGCGCAGCCGTCCACTCACCACCAATGAGAAAGGTCATGCCACCTGCGGTGTATGTCACCGCACCTACGACCTCAACAACCGTGGTTTCATCGCCTCCGGTGAACCAGGCAAACCGCTGACACGCTTCCCCGCCTCCACCACCGGTCCCTACGGAGTTCTCTCAGTAAGATAAAAAACGCCATCACTAGCGAAGCGATTCACTAAGGCTTTGCCTGATTCACTTAAATTGATTAATCGCATGAACGAGAAAGAAGTCCTTTTGAAACTCACAGCACTCTGTTCCTCCGCAGAGCACTGCTCATACGAGATGCTGGAGAAAATGCGCAAGTGGGGTGTCGATGACGCTACACAGGCAAAAGTCATGGCATACCTCACAGCAGAGAAATATATCGATGACGAGCGCTACTGCCGTCTCTTCATCAGAGAGAAGATCCGCTTCAACAAATGGGGCCGCCGCAAGGTGGAGCAGGCACTATATATGAAACACATCCCGAGCGACATCTCCCGACCAATCCTCGATGAAGTACCCGACGAAGACTACCTACAAGTGCTCCGTCCGCTGCTCAAATCCAAGGAACGGTCAGTAAAGGCAAACAGCGAGTACGAGAAAAACATGAAACTCATCAAGTTTGCCATGAGCCGTGGCTTCACCATCAGTCTCATAAAGCAATGTCTCTCCGGCGACATCGACGACCTCGACGACGAAGACTAACCCCACCCTAAATGATAAATTCTCTTCTTTATCGTCATCGTTACCGTTATCGTTAAAATCCCTATGATTTTCCACCTTCGCCATTTCTTTCGTCATCACTTACTTCACCTTTCTCCGGATGGGTTCACCCTCTCCTTGTGGGAGCGCTCGACATCCCGAAGGGTGGCGCTTCGCTCCGTAGGGGCAGAAGAACTGGGGTTAAGGGGTGAGGATTCTTCCCTTCGGGGAGCAGGTGGGCTATTTGACACTCTTATCCCCCGTGCGTGCAAGATCTGCGGTCGTCGTCTCGCTGTTGGTGAGGACGAAATCTGCGGAGTGTGCAACCTTCACCTACCACGAACACATTTCTATTTGAATCCCGAGGACAACGAACTCGCACGACTGTTCTGGGGACTCATCCCCATTCAGAAAGCCTATGCTCTGTTCTACTATCAACCCAAACATGAGTCCAGTCGAGCCATTCACAATCTGAAATACTACGACTCCCCACATTTAGGACAAGTCCTCGGCAAGATGATAGCCCAGGAATGCACAATGATACCAAAAGCCAAGAAACAATCTACGCCACTGAGATCCCAAGACCTTTCTGGGAACTGCGAAACCGAGACCTCCGGAAAGAAGCTGGATGCAGAGTTTGAGCATGAATTGGGGACTGAGTTTGAGCATGAGT
>JAZQOD010000194.1:0-6722 GCA_045627685.1 Prevotella sp.
GTTGCAAGAACATCATCTTCTCAAGTTCTGCTACTGTCTATGGCGATCCAGAGATCATCCCTATCACCGAGGAGTGTCCAAAGGGTCAGTGCACAAACCCTTACGGTTGGACAAAGTCTATGCTCGAGCAGGTTATGATGGATGTGCAGAAGGCTGATCCAGAGTGGAATGTCGTTCTTCTCCGTTATTTCAATCCTATCGGTGCTCATGAGAGCGGCAAGATCGGTGAGAACCCTAACGGTATTCCAAACAACCTCATGCCTTACATCACACAGACTGCTATCGGTATCCGCCAGGAACTCGGTGTGTTCGGTGATGACTATGACACTCCTGACGGCACAGGTGTTCGCGACTATATCCATGTTGTTGACCTTGCTTGCGGTCATGTATGTGCATTGAAGGCTATCCAGGAGAAGAAGGGTCTTGCTATCTATAACCTCGGTACTGGTCATGGCTACTCTGTTCTCGATGTTGTCAAGGCGTTCGAGAAGGCTAACGGCCTGAAGGTTCCTTATTCTATCAAGCCTCGTCGCCCAGGTGACATCGCTACTTGCTACTGCAACCCTGCAAAGGCAAAGGCTGAACTCGGTTGGGAGGCACAGTATGGCATCGAGGAGATGTGTCGTGACTCATGGAACTTCCAGAAGAACAATCCTAACGGTTACGAGAAGTAATCCCAAGGTATCTACACATTGTAAATAGTGACTATCGTCCCGAGTTCGGGTGATAGTCACTATTTGTTTTTACGCTTCGAGGAAAGGGTAGGGGTGAGGCTATCCTAAGAACGGTCTCAACATGTTGATACTGCTGCATTCACGCAGTTTGGCAATGCTCCGCTCGCGTATCTGGCGGAGTCGCTCTCTGCTCAATCCTTCTCTTGAACTCAACTCCTCGATCGACACCTGTGGACAGGCTATGCCAAACGACTTGCGCACAATGTCAAACTCTCTCTGCTTCAACACAGTCTGCATCACCAGCAACAGTTCCGACACCAGCGATTCCTTGTCCACCTCTTCATCGGTCTTGCTCTCGCTTGGCATCAGGTCAGAGGCACTGTTCTCCGAGTCATCACTCATCGGAGCATCAAGCGACTGGTATTTTGCTGCAGCCTGCACAATAGCCGATGCCTTGTCAATGTCCATGTCGAACTTTTCTGCAAACTCCTCAATAGTTGGTTTCCGCTGGTATAGTTGCATGTATTCGTCGCACATCTTCCAATATCTGTTTAGCGTGAGGACATTGTTCTGTGGCAACCTCACCATTCGCCCATGTTCGCTGATAGCCGACATGATAGACTGTCGTATCCACCATACTGCATACGAGATGAACTTGAATCCTCGTGTCTCGTCAAATCTCTCTGCTGCTCTTATCAGACCGATGTTTCCTTCACTGATAATGTCACCCAATGGTAGTCCCATTCCTTGATACTGTTTTGCAACACTGACGACAAATCGTAGGTTCCCGCTCACAAGTTTCTCTAGTGCAGCCTCGGCTTCCGGACCGCCACTCTGAATCTTTCTTGCCAGTTCCACCTCCTCATCGGTGGTCAACTGTGGAATTTTACTAACCTCTGCCAGGTAGTCGCTTATCGACTGCTCATCGCGCGAGGTTGTGCTCTGTGTGATTTTTAATTGTCTCATCAATTGATTATTAATTTAGTGTTGCAGCAAAATTAGGACAAATCATGGCCTAACCGGACAAGAATCACCGAAAAAATCTTTTTTTACGCAATTTATTATTACTTTTGTGCAATAATACGTAACATAGTCAATAAATGATATGAAAAAACTTCACCTTACAATCCTTTCGCTTCTCATGGCGACAACCATCAGTGCGGCACAGCCTGATGGCCAGAGTCCTTACACCAAACCAACGGGTTTCATCTATACTCCCGCAGCCGAGAACCTTGCTGCACGCGAGGAGTTCCAGGATATGAAACTTGGCATCTTCATCCATTGGGGAGTATATTCCATGCTTGCTGATGGCGAGTGGATACAGTGCAACAAGAAAATCCTCCCTGATGAGTATGCTCAGTTGCCTTCGGGTTTCTGTCCGTCACGCTTCAATGCCGAAGAGTGGGTGAAGGCTTTCAAGGATGCTGGTGCTGGATATATGACCATCACCTCGCGTCATCATGATGGTTTCTCTATGTTCCATACCAGTGCTTCTGAGTATAACATCGTCGATGCCACACCATTCAAACGCGATGTGATTAAGGAACTGGCTGATGCTTGTCATGCCAACGACCTCCGTTTGCATTTCTATTATTCTCATCTCGACTGGCATCGTACCGACTATCCTATTCTCCCAAGCAACGGATACATCACCCACGATGCTTCCACCAACGACTGGGATTCGTACTATGCCTTCATGAACAAGCAGATCACCGAACTGCTCACCAACTACGGCAAGATTGGTGCGATGTGGTTTGATGGCGTATGGGATCATAGCGGTTTCGACTGGCAACTGGAACAGCAGTACCAGCTCATTCATAGTCTCCAGCCTCAGTGTATGGTGGGCAACAACCATCACTCATTTATCGTTCAGGGTGAAGACTTCCAACTCTTTGAACAGGATGCTCCTGGTGAGAACAGTGCAGGATTCTCCAACGGCCAGCAGGTCGATAAACTGCCTCTGGAGAGTTGCCAGACCATGAACAACACCTGGGGATATAGCATCACCGACAAGGGGTATAAGTCGGTCGATGAGGTCATCCGTCGTTTTGTGCGCTGTGCAGGACTCAACTCAAACCTCTTGCTCAATATCGGTCCTCGTCCTGACGGCAAACTGCCTGATGAGGCTCTGGCATTGCTCAAAGCCCTTGGTGTTTGGAACAGACAGTATGGCGAGTCGGTGTTTGGCACCCGTGGTGGCATGATCCCTGCTCAGGCATGGGGCGTGACAACCCAACGCGACAATACTCTCTTCGTTCATATCCTCGATGCCAATGCCGAGGAGAGTCTCACTGCCGACATGCCTTCCTTGTTGCTGAACATTGCTCCAAAGTGTGTAAAGCGTGTGGAGACCTTCAATGGTGAAGTCCTGAAAACAAAGAAGGAAAATGGCGCCCTCCGTGTGCTCCTTCCTGAAAAACCTCAAGGTGTTGATTACATACTGAAAGTGACATTAAAGTAATAGGGATGAGCCTTCCGGCTCATCCCTATATTTTTTATTTCTTTCCCGAGTTCCCGAATTCCCGAGATCTCGAAATCCGATTATTCTCCGCGACGCTTGTCTTTGAGTTTCTCCATCTGCACCTTCATAGCATCAACACAGTGGTCGATAGCCTCCTCAAAGGTGTCTGCAATTTTGTCTGTGCGCAGTGTAGTGCCCATTGCTGGGAGAGTGATAATTACTTCCTTGTTGTTTGCTGTCTGAGGCTTTACCACTTTCAACTGTACCTCAATGCTCTCAGCGCCCTCAAGGTGTTTACTCAACTTCGAAACCTTCTTCTCAATGTAGGCTTCCAATTTCTCTGTTGCATCGAAATGCAATGCGTTAATCTTGATCTCCATACTAACGATTTTTAATTAATAATGTTAGTTACTCATTCTTCCGTCATCTCCCTCCGGTTAAGGTCAGGAGGCGGGTGGTATTGATTACGATGGCAAATATACACTATTCTTTCGTTATCTCCAAATATTCAGCCAACTTTTTTTGAAATAATTCTCGAAGAGGACAAAAGCCATGAAAAAATGCAAACTCTTTCCTGATTCTTTCCTCGTTTTCAAAATCTTTTGTTATCTTTGTAGGGATTTGCGTGTGTATGCGCATAAAATATAATAATGTACGCGCGAAATAAAGATAAACAATATGAAAAAGATTTTTTTATTATTGTCGATGTTCATGGTGGTTCTGGCAGGATGTGCACAGAAAACCGACACATTCGAGACTTTCTCTGGCAAGAAAGTGGTGATAACTCCTGTCAAGCATGGCACAATGCGCATAACCTATGCCGATAGCATCGAGATCGACATCGATCCTGTGACAGCACTCCCTCCTGTCACCGACTATTCCACATTCCCTAAGGCTGATATCATCCTCGTCACCCACGAGCATTTTGATCACCTCGACAAGGATGCTATCGAACTCCTCACAAAGGATGGCACACGCTTGTTCGTAAATGGTCGTGTGGGCGAAATCCTCGGAAAGGGCGAAGTGATGAAGAATGGCGATATAGCAAAATATATGGATGATATCACCATCGAGGCTGTTCCTGCCTACAACACTTCTGCCGACAAGCAGCAGTTCCATCCTCAGGGTCGTGACAATGGTTATATCCTCACCATCGACGGATTGAGAATCTATATTGCTGGCGATACAGAGGTCATTCCTGAGATGAGCCAGATGCGACATATCGACATCGCATTCCTCCCAACAAACCTGCCGTTCACAATGACTCCCGAACAGACGGCTTCTGCTGCAAAACTCATCCAGCCTACAGTGCTCTTCCCTTATCACTATGGTGAGACAAAGATCGAGCGTGTGAAGGAACTCCTCGAAGGCACAGGCATCGATGTTCGTATCCGCAACTATCAGTAACTCCCGTGACTCTGTTACTTCGTATATTCATCGGTGGAGGTGTGGGTAGTGTCCTGCGCTATGCCATAGGCTTGCTCACCTCACAGTGGGGATATGTAGGAAAATTCCCACTGGCAACATTCGTATGCAACATCCTCGGTTGTTTCCTCATTGGCTTGTTCAATGCCTATGCACAGAAGATGCAGTGGGATGCCGATATGCGGCTGATGCTCACCGTGGGACTCTGTGGTGGCTTCACCACATTCAGCACATTCTCCAACGAAGGACTCGCCATGTTGCAGTCGGGCAACTATGGCTTGTATGCCCTCTATGTGGCGTTGAGCATCATCGGAGGACTGCTGGCAGTGATGCTTGGAATCTATTCTGTCTAAAAAATAGCCAATAATTCTCATTTTATTTGGTTGTTTCAATACTTTGTATTACTTTTGTCAAATATTTATATAAAATATCGATTTAAAATAATATGACTATGAAGAAGATTATCACTCTCATCGCTGCTGCTATCATTGCAGTTGGTGCACAGGCTGGTGATGGTAAGACAGCCGTTAAGCACGCACAGGAACGCGTAAAAGCAATGAAGGAAAAGGTTAAGAGCACTGAGGCTGCTCTTGCTGAAATCAAGAAGGTCGAGGCTGAGGAGGCTAAGGCTGTCAAGGCTACCGAGAAGGCTGCTGAACAGGCAAAGAAGGCTGGTCTCGTACAGATGCCAGTGGCTCAGGCTCTCGATCAGCAGAAGATTCAGGCTCGTGCTGAGAAGAAGGCCGATCTCGAAAGAGAGTTGAAGGCTCGCAAGGCTGACCTCAAAGATGCTGAAAAGACTCTGAAAGATGCTACATCTGATTATAAGTCTGAAACTGCTGCTGAGAAGGCTCGTGAGAAGGAAGAGGCTGCTCGCAAGAAGGCTGAAAAGGAACAGGAAAAGGCTCAGAAGGCTGCTGCTAAGCGTGCTGAGATGGAGAAGGAACTCCAGCAGCGTCAGAAGGACATCCAGGCTGCTCGCGAGGAGGCAAACAAGACTCAGGAGATGCTCGACCGTGAGCGTACCCGTGCTATGGAGGATGCTCAGTCAAAGCACGAAGAGAAGACTACCAAGTTGAACAAGAAGATGGCTAAGGTTGAGAAGAAGCACGACAAGGCTGTCACAAAGTTGAACAAGAAACTCAAGAAGTAATTCACCCCCCATAATCAATAACTGGCGCTGTGGTTAATTCCCCGGCGCCTTTTTTAAGCAATAAAGAGCGTAATGAAGAAGCATCTACCTATTATCATCACCCTTGTGATCGTTGCCATCTGGGCTGAGACATTCGTCTCGTCAAAGGTATTGTTGTCGCATGGCCTTATGCCTGCCGACATCTTCTTCTTCCGTTTCATCATTGCCTATGTGGGACTGGTTCTCCTCTCTCACCGACGCCTGTGGTCCGACTCTCTCCGTCACGAACTGCTGCTGCTTGCTGTGGGCATGACCGGCGGTTCACTCTATTTCCTCTCCGAGAATATGGCATTGCGATATTCCACTGCTTCGAATGTCGCAATCCTTGTCGGTACAACACCATTGGTCACAGCCTTCCTGCTGTCTCTTTTCTATAAGGACGAGCGTATGAACCGTCGTCAACTGTGGGGCTCGTTGTTGGCATTCGTGGGATTGGTGCTCGTGGTATTAAACGGTCAGTTAGTGCTGCATCTCAATCCTGTAGGCGACATCCTCGCCCTTGGGGCTTCGTTGTCATGGGGATTCTATTCGCTTTTCATGAAGGTCCTGACAAAACACTATGATGCTCGCTTCCTCACACGAAAAGTCTTCGGCTATGGTCTTCTCACCATCCTGCCGTGGTTCTTCTTTGTAGAACCGTTGCGTTGGGACACCACCATCCTGTCTGAAACGGCAGTATGGGTTAATATCATCTATCTCGCTCTTATTGCTTCGCTTGCCTGTTTCCTAGCATGGAACTGGGTGTTGCCTAGGGTAGGAGTGGTCCGTGCCACAAATATCGTCTATACCCAGTGTGCCTTCACCATGGCAATCTCCGCCATTGTGCTTCATGAGCGCATCACCTGGATGGCAATCCTCGGCACGATAATCCTCATCGCCGGCATGAAATCCATGTCGAAATAACAGCCCCCAACGGGCTGTCCTGTTCCCTCCCATATATGGGAGAGCTTCCGCTCTCGCTTCCGCTCCC
>JAZQOD010000195.1:0-2096 GCA_045627685.1 Prevotella sp.
CACGGAAGATATCGAAGGTGTGGACCACAGGATCCTCGTCGCCAAAGAGCCCCCACACCCTACCCTTCTCTTCATCGTCGAGATCGAGGAAGTTATGGGTTGTCATCTCACGATATTCCTTTACGAGGGCTTTTGTAACGATAAATTCCTGCACTCCGTCCTTTCTCGGATTCTGGAAAACTTGCTTGCCCATCATGTTGTGCTCAGCCATTGTGTCGCCCATGTTGAAGGCGGGATTGACAAGAATGCGGTCATAGCCACGGAGCATCTCGGTGTACATGCCGCCCATGGAGGTGCCGATGATGAGATCGGGCTTATGCTGGTGGCAGAGTGTATGAAGAAGTTCCATTGTCTCGGTAGGCGAGATTGGGAGGTCTTCGGCAATGACATGGGCGTTCGGCAACAGGGTCTGAAGCACTTTGACAGTGTTGGTAGAGGCTGCGGAACCGAACCCGTGGACATACATGATGGTCTTATCGGCCATCAGATCGGGGTAGGTTTTGATATACTGATTATCCATTTTTTGCGCTATTTTCTACAAAGGTACAAATAAATTTCGATTGAATTGGGATATTTACCGCGTTTTTTCGTAACTTTGCACATAATATGCGCTTTGCGCACCGCTTTTTATGAAACTGACTGAAAGAATAAACCAAGATAGCAGCCGTCACTTCTCGTTTGAAGTTCTGCCACCGCTCAAGGGCAATGGCACGGAAGCACTGTTCTCGACAATCGAACGATTGGGCGAGATGAACCCTCTTTATATCAACATCACGACTCATCACAGCGAATTTGTTTACAAGGAGTTGGAGAATGGCACTTTCAGTCGCTCGTCGGTGCGCCGCCGTCCTGGTACGATAGCCATCGCGGCTGCCATACAGAACAGGTTTGATATTCCTGTGGTGCCTCACATCATCTGTAGTGGCATCACCAAAGATGCCATCGAATACGAGTTGCTCGACCTGCAGTTTCTTGGCATAGAGAACCTGCTGCTTCTGCGTGGCGACAAGGCGAAGGAAGACCGTTCGTTCACTCCTGTTCCGGGAGGTCACGAGCATACCACCGACCTGCAACGACAGGTGAACCGCTTCAATGAGGGATTCTTCCTTGACGGCAGCAGGATAAAGAAACCGGGGGCTCCGTTCTCCTACGGTGTGGCGTGTTACCCAGAGAAGCACGAGGAGGCTCCGAATATGGAGATGGACATGCAATACCTGAAGATGAAGCAGAACCTCGGGGCGGAATATGCTGTCACACAGTTATTTTACGACAACGAGAAATATTTCGCATTCGTGGAGGAGGCTCGCAAGCAGGGTATCACCATTCCTATCATCCCGGGCATCAAACCGTTCGCCAAACTGTCACAGTTGACGGTCATCCCTCGCACATTCCACTGCGACTTGCCACAGGAACTGGCAGCGGAGGTGCTGAAATGCAAGACCGACGAGGATGCGAAGGCGCTGGGCATTGAGTGGGGCAAGCATCAGTGTGAGGAACTGTACAAGGCGGGAGTAAAGAACATACATTTCTACACCGTGTCGGCTGTTGACTCGGTGGTGGAACTGACAAAACAATTACTATAAATGAAATTCAGCGAAGTCATAGGACAAAGGGAAGCCATCGCCCGAATGAAGCAGATGGTGACCAACGGGAAGGTGCCACACGCGATGATGCTCTGTGGACCGGCAGGGTGCGGAAAACTCGCACTCGGTCTTGCCATGGCTTCATATCTGCTGGGCGAACGCGAGGAGGGTACTAACGTACAGACGAGTGCCATGCTTGCGAAATTCCAGCATCCCGACCTGCATTTCGTCTATCCGGTGATACGTCCGACAGGTACGCCTTCGGAACGAAAAATCACAAGCGACGACTTCGCCCGTCAGTGGTCGGAACTGCTGCGTGAGACACCATACTTCACCTTCGAGGAATGGCTTGAGCGCATGGAGGCAGCCAACCAGCAGGCACAGATATTTGCTGCCGAAGGCGATAATGTGGCTCACAAACTGTCACTGAAATCGAGTCAGGGCGGATATAAGGTCTGTCTCATCTGGCTTCCGGAGCGTATGCATGCCGTGTTTGCCAACAAGATACTGAAA
>JAZQOD010000196.1:0-8631 GCA_045627685.1 Prevotella sp.
TGTAAGGTTGTCGGGCATTGGGATAAGATCGTCAACACTGATTTTGCGGCTCTTTGAGATAGACTTAACGATATGGTCCCACAAACCGTTCACATAAACAGTCATCTGCTCACGGTTGGCATCGCTCATCTTATCCTCAGAATACATCTCAGTAGCACTCTTGAACTTGCCCACCTTGATGATCTGGTAGTGAATACCAAACTTTGCGAAGAGATCTTTCACGAACATTGTCTGTGCTCCTACACCGTGGAGATCAACCATACCGCTTGGGTTCATATAAACCTTGTCAGCAACACTGGCAATGTAGTATGCACCCTGGGTGTAGTTATCAGCATAAGATACGATGAACTTCTTCGATTTCTTGAAATCAGCCAAAGCCTGACGGATTTCGAGAGCGGTAGCATAACCGGTCTGCAATGCGCCAGCCTCGATATAAATACCCTTTATATTATCGTTGTCCTTAGCCTTCTTGATGGCAGTAAGTACATCGTTCAAACCAATCTGGTTCACAGCACCACCGGTGAGTTTGCCGAAGACATTCTCCTGTCCCTGCTCATCGATAATACCACTAAGGTTGAGCACCATTACTGAATTCTTTGGAGTTGACTGTGTTGCCTCGCCTGAAGCAATCATACCCACAACACTCATAAGCATCAGGATGCCCGAGATAATCATCGTGGCGAAGATGCCCACGATAGTTGCCAAAACATATTTTGCAAAATCTTTCATATTTGATAAATTATTTATTTCTGAATTTATTTTATGTGTAAAATACTGTCACTAAACACTCTATATCTATTAGACTGCAAAGATACGAAAAAATTACGAGAAAAACGAAAAAAAAGTTATAATGCCCCAAATAATCAAATTATGCAACATGTTTACTTCTTTTTTAGTTTCTTCAAACGACGAGTTGCTTCCGGATGTTCAGGGCAGAGTTCGAGGGCTTTTTCGTAATTGCGAATGGCTGCATCGCGCATTCCTTCCTTTTCACATTCCTTACCCATCATGTTGTACTCAGCGGCAAGGCGTTTCAGCGACTCTTCACGCTGACGAATCTGCTCCTTCAAGGCTGCTACCTCACTGCGGAGGTCGTTTATTACATTCAATTTTCGGCGTATCAGTCGGCGTGGTGCTGGTTTTTCTATGTCATAACGTGAGTGAATGGCAAGGAAAAAGGCATCCAGCGCGCGTTGCATATCACCTTTCTCAAAGGCTTCTACGGCATCGTGATACTGTTTGTCGGCCTGACTCTGCTTCAAAGCAACGTTGATGAGTTCTGTATCGTTGTAGTTGCGGGCGAAATTTACCACCTCTGGACGCACGAAAACATCCGATCGGCGTATCGGTTCTTTGAGACTGATACCCTCTAACGACTGGCATCGCGATAATGCCACGTAGGTTTGACCACCAGCAAAAGCACCCCCGGTGAAGTCAATCTTCACATTCTTGAATGTGAGGCCCTGACTCTTGTGGACTGTTATTGCCCACGCAAGGCGTAGCGGAAACTGGGTGTAGGTGCCAATCTCTTGCTCTTCAATCTTCTTCTCTGTTTCGTTGAAGGTGTAACGGGTGTTGCTCCAAATCTCACGCTCAACTTCAACATCGTCACCATCATCAGTGTGGATGTATATCTTCTCCTCGCCATCTTCTTCACCGAAACCAATGACTATTCCCAGTGTACCGTTCACCCAACGATGTTCCTTGTCGTTGCGGATGAACAGAACCTGTGCGCCGCATTTCAGTTCCAGTTCGCGTGGAGTAGGGAGACTGTTCTCAGGGAATTCTCCTTCGATGGTTCCTTCGTACAGGTTGATATCACCCGGCAGTTGGGAGAGTTTCTCCTGGTTGATAAAATCCACTGTATCGCGACGAGTGGAGAGTGTTATCGACAGTCCGTCGGTTTTCATTTCCTTGCCAACACGCTGGTTGAGGTTGTAGAGGTCGGATGCCGACACTTGTGATGTTCGGATATGATCGAGCAATGATATGAAATGCTGGTCGTTCTGGCGATATACTTTCTTCAACTCGATACTCACAAGGCGCATCTCACGGAACACGTGGGCATTGAAGAAGAACGAGTTAGGATAGAACGGTGCAAGAAGTTGTTTCTCGTCTTCCTTCACAACCGGTTCCAACTGATATACATCTCCTACGAGCAACACTTGCTTTCCGCCGAATGGCACTCGCATATTACGGCAATAGATGCGCAGCACTTTGTCGATGAAATCGATGATATCGGCGCGAACCATACTAATCTCATCGATGATGATGAGTTCGAGTTCTTGCAACAGTTTTCGCTTTTCCTGATTGTATTTCAGGGTGTTACGGATGTTGCGGGCGTTATACTGAGTGTCGTTTGGAAGGAGCGGATAGAAAGGCAGTTTGAAGAAACTGTGGAGTGTGGAACCTCCTGCATTGATGGCAGCAATACCAGTAGGTGCCAACACGACATGCTTCTTCTTGGTGTTCTCGGCAATATAGCGCAGAAACGTTGATTTTCCTGTGCCTGCCTTACCAGTAAGAAACAATGACCGATTGGTATATTGAATAATCTGGAGCGCGTTTTGCAACTCCAGATTATCCAAATCTATGGTATTATTGTTGTTTGCCATTTTTGAGTTTTACTCCTCACGTACCTTATAAGGAGATATTAGAAATCATCGAGATTAATCTCGTTTTCGAGTGGGCGTGGCTCAACACCACCCATATCGAGATCTGAAGGGTCGAAGTCCATGTCGAGATGCTTCACCTCGAGCACAACACTATCTGCATCGAGCGAATCTGGCACCTCGTAATAATAGTTGCTGCAGTTATAGTCGTTAGGACTCACAAGATTTGGATTTGCCTCAGGGAAGTGGGCGTGATAGTGCTTGAATGCAGGGTTGTTGAGCACCTTTTCGAGGAATGCACCACAGATAGGCAATGCAGTATGGGCACCCTGTCCTAATGCTGTCGTGCGGAAATGAATACAACGGTATTCACCACCTACCCATGCACCAACAACGAGTTTCGGAGTGACACCCATGAACCAAGCGTCCGACTGGTTGTTTGAAGTACCGGTCTTTCCACCGAAGTCCGTATCTTCGATGTTACCGATGAATCGGCGGAGGCTCTGCGAAGTACCTCCAGCCTCGTTCAGACCGCCCTGAAGCATCTTCTGCATGAGGAAGGCACTACGATATGGGATAGCCTGTTCCGACTTGTCTGACGCAAGGTAAACCTCACGGCCCTTCATATCCACAATCTTTGTAACGAGCACCGGCTTGTGATGCTGACCATCAGCGGCGATTGTGCAGTAAGAGTTCACCATCTCGAGCAATGACACATCGCTACTACCCAATGGCATTGATGGAGCACTGTCGTCAATATCAGCAATCACACCCATCTTATGAGCCGTCTCAGCAATTCGTTTGAGACCCATCTCCTGACCGAGACGCACCGCAACAGAGTTGATACTACGTGCAAAGGCAATCTTCAGAGAGAGCGAGTCGTATGTGAAATATCCCTCTGAGTTCTTTGGTGACCAGTTGATTTCCTTCTTTGCACCGGCATCCCAAACACGGAAATTCACCGGTTCGTCACGACGCTTGTCGCAAGGAGTCAATCCCTGGTTCATAGCCTCTGTATAAACGAACATCTTGAATGTACTACCTGGCTGACGACGCGCGCGAGCCTTATCATATTTCCATGACTTGAAATCGATGTCGCCTACATACGCTTTCACATGTCCTGTCTGTGGTTCCATGGCAACCATCGAGCAGTGCATGAAACGAACCATGTATTTAACAGAGTCAACAACCGACATGTTGAGAGTGTCCATCTTCTTCTCGTTGTCCCAAGAGAACACTTTCACTGGGTGCGGCAGGTTGAGATAATAGTTTACAGAATCAGGATTATCAGGGAACTTGTCGGTGAGGTATGTATATACCGGCTGACGCTTTATGATATCTTCGATGAACCTGCGGATAGGTTTGCCGTTCTGATCCTGCCAAGGATCGGTGTTTCCCCAATGCTCATTGAAGTTCTTCTGAATCTGTCGCATCTGCTTTGCAGCCGATTCCTCAGCATAGTTCTGCATACGGGAATCAATGGTGGTGTAAATTTTCAAACCACTGGTGTAGAGGTCGTAACCATTCTCATCGCACCATTCCTTGAGTTCGTCAGCAACAGCCTCACGGAAATATTGAGCCTGTCCGTCGTAGTTGTTCTCAATACCGTATGAAAGAGTGATGTCAAGTTGCTTTAGTGAGTCGCACTCTTCAACAGTGAGATCTCCGTGAGCCAACATGTTATCGAGCACCTGATTGCGGCGGCGCTTTGAGTTCTCAGGGTTGCGTTTTGGATTGTAGTAGGTTGTTGCCTGAAGCATACCCACAAGCACTGCCGACTGTTCAATGGTGAGATCCTTAGGAGTTGTCTTGAAGTAGTTGCGTGCGGCAGTCTTGATACCGAAAGAGTTGGAACCGAAATCTACGGTATTAGCATACATCGTAAGAATCTTGTCCTTGCTGTAGCACATCTCGAGTTTCGTGGCAATAATCCATTCTTTTGTCTTGACAATCAGGATTTTAACCCCAGGTATCTTACCTAATACTCCAGTACTGTAATTGGTGCGCACACGGAACATATTCTTTGCCAACTGCTGGGTAATAGTCGATGCTCCACGTCCACCACGACCGGTAACAGCATCTTTTGCAGCACCGACAAGTCCCATGAAGTCGATACCTTTGTGCATATAGAATCGCTCGTCCTCTGTGTCGATAAGACAACGCCAGAACTCAGGATTCACGTCCTCATAGGTAACAGGTGTACGGTTTTCGCTGAAATACTTACCGATAAGCACTCCGTCGCAAGTGTAGAGTTCACTCGCTGTAGCTGTTGTCGGGTCGAGGATGGTTGCGAAACCAGGCGATTTACCAAAGAGCCAGAAGAGATTGACATCTACTGCGCCAAGATAGAGTAGGAAGGCGACAATAAAGGAACCGATGGAAGCAAGAACCTTCTTCCACCATGGTGACCCTTTGTAGAGATTTTTGTACCAGCACCAAGCCTTGCTTAAGCGAAGGCGAACCTGCTGAATGAAGTCTTTTAAATTCTTCATATTGCTTGTTAGACTGCGATTTTTAATCGCTTAAAGTATTATTTCGTCATCAGGATGATACCACTTTATAGTGTCATCATGCTGAAACCATGTTATCTGCTTACGCATATATCGACGAGAGTTCGACTGGATTTGGCGTACCGCTTCCTGTAGGTCGATATCTCCGTCAAAATATTTGAACAACTCTTTATAACCAACGGTATTGAGAGAGTTCAGGTGGCGTTTTGCATAAACGCTGCGAGCCTCGGCTTCAAGCCCTTGCTCCATCATTACCAGCACTCGTTGGTTGATGCGTTCGTACATCTCCTCACGAGGGCGGTTAAATCCGATTTTTATTATCTCGAACGGGCGTTTCTTCACAGTTCCTGTGCGGAAACTTGTGTATGTCTTACCCGTCATGTGGCAAATCTCCAATGCGTGTACGATGCGGCGCGGGTTGTGATGGTCAACGATTGCATAATGCTCTGGGTCGAGGCGTTTCAGTTCCTCAAGCAGAACGTCTATACCTTCTTCGGCGAGTCGTTGCTTCATCAGGTTTCGGGTATCGTCATCGACAGTAGGGATATCATCGATGCCCTTGCACACCGCATCAATATACATCATCGAACCACCACTCATAAGTGCTGTATCACTCGTGAGAAACTGCTCTTTGAGCAATTCCAGCACATCTGCTTCATATTGAGCAGCCGAGTAGTAATCCTCAAGGGAATGGTTGCCAACGAAGAAATGTTTCACCTCTCGCTGCTGTTCTGGTGTAGGCGCCGCAGTACCTATCGGTATCTCGCGGAAAATCTGCCTTGAATCAGCATTGATGACAGGAACACCGAGACGATGGGCAATAGAGAGTGTCTTCTCTGTCTTTCCCACGCCGGTAGGTCCGAGGATGACATACAGTTTCTTCACAACCAATTCCTTTTACTTCATGATGCCGCGCTGTGAATTCTCCACGAAGTTCACAATATACTCGAGGTCCTCGTTCATGCCAAGTTCCTTGATGGCAGCAATAGCCTCTGAGCGAAGGCCCTTTGAGTAGATAAGGCGGTAAGCCTCATGGATTTTATCGATACGCTCTGGAGCGAAACAGCGACGACGGAGACCAACAAGGTTGAGACCGCAGTAACGCGACGGGTCCTTACCGATGATGACATAAGGCGGAACATCCATAGGCAGTTTTGCACCACCCTGAATCATTACATAACTACCGATATGGGTGAACTGATGAATGAGTACACAAGCAGAGATGATAGCAAAGTCGTCGATTTCGACCTCACCGGCAATCTTTGTTGAGTTGCCGATGATACAGCCGTTACCAACAACACAGTCGTGAGCCACATGCATATTCTCCATGAGCAGATTGCCGTTGCCTATAACAGTCTTGCCGCGTGAAGCAGTACCACGGGAAAGGGTAACATTCTCACGGATGGAGTTGTTGTCACCGATTTCACATGTGGTAACCTCACCACGGAATTTAAGATCCTGTGGCTTAGTCGATATGCTTGCGCCAGGGAAAATCTCATTGCCCGAGCCCATGCGGGTACCCTCGTGCAGGGTTACACTGTTTACGAGAGTGTTGTTATCGCCAATGACAACATCCTTGTTGATGACGCAGAAAGGACCGATAGTATTGCCATCGCCGAGGACAGCCTCAGGATGAACATATGCTAAAGGGCTGATATTATTCATATATTGATAATTTGTTTTACTTATTCTTGATAATCTGTGCGGTGAAGGTTGCTTCTGACACCACCTTATCACCAACGAAGCAGTAACCCTTCATTGTTGCAATGCCGTGGCGAATAGCCGAAGCCATCTCAACCTTGAAGATGAGTGTATCGCCAGGGACAACCTTCTGACGGAACTTTACATCGTTGATAGCGAGGAAGTAGGTAGAGCAGCGCTCTGGCTCGTCCATTGTGTTGAGCACGAGAAGACCACCACACTGAGCCATCGCTTCAATCTGGAGAACGCCAGGCATTACAGGCTCTGAAGGGAAATGTCCCTGGAAGAACTCCTCGTTAGCGGTGATGTTCTTTAAACCGACGATATGGCTTGCACCAATCTCTATAACCTTGTCAACAAGGCCCATTGGATAGCGGTGAGGAAGAAGTTCGCGGATACGCTTGATGTCCATCAGAGGCTCTCTTGTAGGATCATAGATAGGAGCCTGAACCTCATGCTTCTTGATTTCCTTACGCATCAGACGAGCGAACTTGTTGTTGATGGTATGACCAGGGCGTGTTGCAACGATACGGCCCTTGATTGGCTTGCCGATGAGAGCGAGATCACCAACGATGTCGAGCAACTTATGGCGGGTACACTCGTTGTCCCATGTCAGCGGACGGTGCTGGATATAACCAATCTTTGAAGCGTCGATATGATCCATGTGGAGGAAATCGGCAAGTTTGTCCAATTGCTCCTGATCAACCTCTTTCTCATAGATTACGATAGCATTGTCGAGGTCGCCGCCCTTGATGAGGTTGAGTTCCATGAGAGGCATGATGTCGCGCACAAAGACGAATGTGCGTGCAGCAGCAATCTCCTTCTCATAGTCAGCCATATTGTCGAGAGTGGCAAACTGTGAGTTGATGAACTTCGAATCGAACGAGCACATTGTTGTGAGGCTGAAATCATCATCCGGAAGGATAGTGATGCAAGAACCGCTCTTCTCATCGCGCACCTCAATCTTCTTGCGTATGATGTAGTAATCTTTAGGCATGTTCTGTTCAACAACGCCAACCTGATGGATTTTCTCTACATAAGGTGCTGCCGAACCATCGAGGATAGGGAATTCAGGACCGTTGACCTGAATAAGACAGTTGTCGATGCCAAGTGCATAGAGGGCTGACATAGCGTGCTCTATGGTAGAGATGCGAACCTCGCCCTTGCCGAGAACAGTTCCTCGTGTTGTTTCAATTACTCTCTCTGCAACAGCCTCAATGATAGGTTCACCCTCTACATCGATACGCTGAATCTTATAACCATGATTTTCCGGGGCTGGATTGAAAGTCACAGTGAGGCTAAGACCTGTATGAAGACCTTTTCCGCAGAGTGAAAAACTGCCGCCGAGTGTTTTTTGTTTCTGATAATCCATAGTTTTTAATTATTTTCGAGTTTAGCCTGCAGTTCTGCAACCTGCTTCTGAAGAGCATTCAGTTGTTTCTGCATATCTGGAAGTCGCATAACCATTGCGTGGTTGCGGAAATATTTCATTAGTGGCACTGGAGGTGTACCCATAAGGTTCTGGTTGCTCTCCAATGAACTTGGCACACCGCTCTGTGCACCGAGGTTCACATGATCGCCGATATTGATGTGTCCGGCAATACCTACCTGACCACCGAACATACACCACTCGCCAACCTTTGTAGAACCGGCGATACCCACTTGTGCTGACATTACGGTGTTGGCACCGATGTCTGTGTTGTGGGCAATCTGTACGAGGTTGTCGAGTTTCACACCCTTGCGAACATAAGTGCTGCCCATTGTAGAACGGTCGATACATGTGTTTGCACCAATCTCAACATCATCCT
>JAZQOD010000197.1:0-24812 GCA_045627685.1 Prevotella sp.
CATTCGCACTCAGTCCCGTCGGGCAATGAATTAATACATCTTATACTGCACACCCTTGGTGAGTTCCGACACGGCGGTCTTCTTGATCTTGGTGTTACCCTCGTCATCGACATAGGTGCCGTTGGCTACCATGGTGTACTCAGGACGGAAGTTCACGCGGCAGCCGCTGATGTGCTGTGCGGCGTTGAATTCCGAGTCGGTCTTGGCGTACTTGCTCTTGAGACCCATCTTGAAGGTGCCGAAGCCATCGATGCGGACGATGTGTGATGCGAGGAGTTCGTCGTGGAGCACCTCCACCAGTTCGGTGAGCACTGCGAGGCAGTCTGACTTCTTCGCAGTACAGTTGCGCTGGATACGCTCTGCGAGAGTGTCGAGGTTGACGGTCTGGGTGTGAACGGCCTTAGCGAAGTAACGGCCGTAGTTTGCAGAGGAAGCGTTGTTGTTCTTAATAAGGCGATAGTTAATCATAAGCTTAAAAGGTAATTTAAAAAGGTTGAAAATACTTTACAAAAGGAAAGTTGATTAATGAATAATTAATGTCCAATTAATGATAATTAATGTTCAAAGAAAATCTCAAATGTGACGCTTATAATACGTTGATTATCAGCGAGTTGCGATGTGTGATGATTTGGCACTGTTTCATCGTTGTCGCAACATGATTCTGCCATTGTTGGAATGTAGTCATTTGGGCGTTTTCATCCATAGGCTGTGATGGCGTGACAAAAGAGTAGGGGTGAGGTGGTGCTGGAGTTGCTAATAGTGGTGTTTCATAAGATGTAAAAATGTTGACTTTGTGATGCGTGTTAGTGAAGGGCCTTCACTCTACTTATACTGCGTTTTGTGAAATTGTACCGCTTTTGCTCCGAAAAATCGCAAAATTTGCTCGTAATAGCCTGATTCTCAGCAAGAAAAAAGTCGTATTTTTTTTGGGGAACGATATTCCTTTTGGCACAAAGTTATTATATTAGAAGAAAATATCCTTGTTAAGACTTGTGTCTTATGCTGTATGCATTTAAATTGAGAATCTGAGCAAGCTCTATTCGTCAATTCAAATCCATCCCGCAGTATCTTTGATACTTAACAAGGATTACAAAATACCTCCCTACGGTCGTTCAAAATTCCTCCACTTCGTTTTGGACAAAATGGCTACGCGCGGGAAGTCCACCATGCGTCAGCTTCTCCCTCCCATCACGGGGAGGGCTGGGGAGGGGTCAGCCAGTCCGTTACGTTTCGCGTTACAGTAGGTGCATGGTATCACCCAATGAGAGGCTGATAGAGAGAAGGAATAAAAATTCATATTAGATATATTAATAATTTTATTATTATATATAATATGAGTTCTATTTTCAACCTATTCCTACCGTGAGCATCCTTAGTGTAACGCGTCACGTAACGCTCCAATTCCAATAATTTTTGCGGCTTTAGTTTGCTTTTTCAGGGAAAAGGTGTATCTTTGCAAAGGAATAATAACCAAAAACAAAATATTATGGCAAACCGTATAAAGGAAGTCCTTACAGAGAAGGGCAAGACAACAAAATGGCTCTCAGAGCAGGTAGGAAAGTCAAGTTGCACCGTTGGTCAGTGGTGTAACAACAAATGTCAGCCAAAGCCAGAGTTGCTGGAAGCAATCGCCCAAAGTCTCGAGGTCGAGGTGAATGACCTCCTGGTGGAATAACAGTCATTGACAAGGCTTGTTTAGGCTTTTGTAATGCGGAGGGGGATGACTCTCTGTACCTCTGCTATAATCCTATAAAAAAAAGAAAACTCAACATAATGGCAAAGAAAACAAAGGTCGTAAAGACCAAACCAATGGAAGAGGCTCTGTGGGAGTCGTGCAATAAAATGCGCGGCTCGGTGGAACCTTCTGAATATAAGCATGTAGTACTGAGTCTTATCTTCCTGAAATATGCTGGCGATCATTTTGATGTTCGCCGTGAGCAGATTGTGAAGGACTATGGTGAGGACTACGCTGAAATGGTGGAGTTCTACACTATGGAGAATGTGTTCTACTTGCCGGAGAAGGCTCGTTGGACTTATATCATGCAGAATGCAAAGCAGGATGATATCTTCCAGATTATTGATGATGCTCTTGCCAACATTGAGAAAGCCAATAAGCAACTCGAGGGTGCTTTGCCTAACAACTACTACAGCAACCTTGGTCTCGACAAGAGTAAGTTTGCTTCACTGCTCGACGAGGTGAACAAACTCGATACATTGAAAGATGAGGAGAACGATTTGATTGGTCGTGTGTATGAGTTCTTCCTCGGAAAGTTTGCTATTGCCGAAGGAAAGGGTAAGGGCGAGTTCTATACTCCGAAGAGCATTGTGAACCTCATTGCCGAGATGATTGAGCCATACGATGGGAAGATCTACGACCCTTGTTGTGGTTCAGGCGGTATGTTCGTGCAGTCGATGAAGTTCGTACAGGCCCACAATGGCAATCAGAAGAATATCAGTGTGTATGGTCAGGAATACACCAAGACCACCTATAAGTTGGCACGAATGAACCTTGCTATCCGAGGCATCAGTGCAAACATCCAGTTGGGCGATACCTTCCACAACGACCAGCATAAGGACTTGAAGGCCGATTACATTATGGCAAATCCGCCATTCAACCAGAGCAGTTGGCGAGCAGAAAACGAGTTGGTGAACGATCCTCGCTGGGCAGGCTACGACACTCCACCGACAAGCAATGCCAACTATGGTTGGATTCTCAACATATTGAGTAAACTCTCCACCAACGGAGTAGCCGGTTTCATTCTTTCTAATGGAGCATTGAGTGCTGATGGCACAGAGTTGGCAATCCGTAAGAAGTTGCTCGAAAGTGGAAAGGTTGAGGCGATTTGTATTTTGCCACGCAAGTTGTTCTATTCTACAGATATCAGTGTAACTCTTTGGATTCTCAACAACAACAAGAAGGCTCGTGTGATTGAAAAGAATGGTGAGGAGATTCACTATAGAGACAGAGAAAATGAAGTACTCTTCATTGATTTGCGACAGGAAGGCCATCCTTTTGAAAAGAAGTTCGTAGAACTGACTCCTGAGGATAGAGAAAAGGTGGTAAAAACCTATCACAGCTGGCAACAAGTTGGTTGGGAGGAATCGTATGAGAATATTCCAGAATACTGCTATGCGGCTACACAGGAGGACTTAAAAGATAAGGGTTATTCCCTTGTTCCAAGTAAATATATAGAATTCAAGAATCGTGATGAGGAATTCGATTATAATGCAAAAATAGCCGAACTCCAATCAGAACTCTCGGCTATCCTCGCTGAGGAAGAAAAAGGGCGTGCGGAATTGAATTCTTTATTTGCAGAATTAGGTTTTGAATTGTAATGAGAAGGAGTGATTATAAGCCGTTAGGCAACTATATAGAGTTGGTTAATGTGAGAAATCGTGACCTTGCCATAACCAATCTTGTCGGAGTAAGCATCGAAAAGAAGTTTATTCCGTCAATCGCTAATATAATCGGAACAGATCTTTCTCCTTACAAAATCATCCGTCAAAACCAGTTTGCTTATGGACCGGTGACAAGTCGTAATGGGGAAAAGATAACTATAGCCCTATACAAAAACGAGGAAGATGGAATACTTTCTCAAGCATACGAGGTTTTCAAAATTAAGGATGAAGAGCAGATGTTGCCAGAATATCTTATGCTTTGGGTAAAACGCCCTGAGTTTGACAGGTATGCTCGATATAAGAGTCATGGCAGTGTACGCGAGTTGTTTACATGGGAAGAAATGTGCAATGTAATGCTTCCTGTGCCTTCTATTGAGGAACAGCGTAGAATCGTGAATGAGTACCAGACAGTAGAACGCCGTATTGCGAACAACGAGAAACTTATCCAAAAACTCGAAGAAACTGCCCAGGCTATTTACTATCATACTTTCGTAGAAGGCATTGATGAAAATAATCTGCCGGAAGGATGGAGAAAAGAATGTCTTGGGGATGTGGTATCTTTCAAGGTTGGAGGCGACAAACCGGAAATATTTTCAGAATCACACACAGATGAATGCTGCTATCCGATATATTCAAATGGTGTAGAAGAAAAGGGACTATATGGTTATACAAATAAGGCTGTTGTTAATGAACCAAGTGTTACGATATCCGCTCGTGGCAATGTCGGAACATGTTTTTTACGTAGGAAGCCTTATTCCGGAATTGTTCGTTTAGTTTCTGTGATACCAAATGATTCTGAGATGCTCTACTATTTATTCTACGAATTATCATCAAGGAATATGCAAGGTGATGGTTCTGCTCAAGCACAAATTACAGTGCCACAATTACAGAATGAGCAGATAGTTATTCCTGCAAAAGATGTACTAAATAGATTTTTTGGGCAGGCAAAAGTTATTTACGATAATATTGATTGTGTCGAAAGGGAACTCATTCACCTCCGTGAACTTCTCTCCCTCTTAACCTCTAAACTTGCATAATATGAAATTCTGGCCTTCAAAGAAAACAAGAAAACTTTGGCTCCTACGATGGGATAGGATAAAGCAGAGTCCTGCAGTATGGATTCTGTTTGTGGCTTGTCTTGCTTGCTCGTTTGTCTTGAATGCTCTTATAGACGACAACAGCGAGGCTTCGGTTTTGAAGGCTTTGATAGTGGTATGCAACAACATCTGCTATGGCTACATTGCCGGTTTTGTGTTCTATGTGCTCTCCCAATTCCTGCCAGATACGAGTAAAGAACTGGAGGCAAATGTTCGCATTGTAAGCAATGTGGATTTCATTCTGAATACTATGACCTTCTTTGAAAGAGAAGTTTTTGGAGAAAGATATGTCGAAGGGCAACGAGATGATATGACGCTTGCTTGTTTCATGGTGGTGGAACCTGCTGCAAGAGTTCATTTCATAGAGAAAGACGCAAGAGTATTTACGATAAGGCCTGAGGTTGGTGCTTTGATGGATATATGCAGAGATCAGATAAAAGACAAACTGCACTTGCTACTGATGCAGGACAACAAATGGCTTGACGACTATGCTCCATTTCTGCTTGTGGCAATAGACTCGTTCTTCTCGAAGAAGGATTTTGTGGCGGAAGGCGAATGTAGCAGAGTCCTTACGAGTTGTCTACAGTCAAGATGCTCGGATTTCTACATGGGCAAACTGTGTCTTGAGAAATATAAAGAAAGACTGATGAGATATTACTATTTATAAACCTCAAAACTCGCATAAAAGATGTACATACCACCATTCACAATATCTGCAGAGGCTATTAACCTGATAGCGGAAATATCGGCACAGACGGAGCGATACGCCATCCGTTTGGAGCAGGAGGAAGGACTGCGACTACGCAAGGCGAATCGTATAAAGACAATTCACAGTTCGCTTGCTATAGAGGGTAACAGACTTACTGAAGGACAGGTGAGCGACATCATTGACGGAAAAACAGTGGTGGCTCCTATGAAGGATATCCAAGAGGTGAAGAATGCCTTGCGTACATACGAGATGTTCCCGACTCTGGATGCTTTCAAAGTGAAGGACTTGCTGAAGGCTCATGGGGTGATGATGGAGGCTCTGGTGGACAACGCAGGAAGGTTCAGGAGTGGCGATGTGGGAGTGTTTAGCGAGAAAGGCTGTGAGCACATGGCTCCTCCGGCGCATCGTGTGCCTCAGTTGATGAACGACTTGTTTGAATGGTTGAAGAAAAGCAAGGATCATCTGCTGATACGCTCTTGTGTGTTTCATTACGAGTTTGAATTCATCCATCCGTTCATTGATGGCAACGGACGCATGGGACGCCTGTGGCAATCACTTATCCTGGGGCGTCTGCATCCATTGTTTGAGCATCTGCCTGTAGAGAATATGGTTCATGCCAATCAGCAAGCCTATTATGATGCTATTGCAGAAAGTTCAAGACGGGCTGACAGCGGTCCATTCATTGACTTTATGCTTCGCGAAATTCTGAATGCTTTGAAGGCACATCAGGGCGAAGAACTAAAGAATGTCGGTGATAGTGGCGGTAATAATGTCGGTGTAAATGTCGGTGTAAATGTCGGTGTAAATGTCGGTGTAAATGTCGGTAGAAACGAGCAGAAGATATTGACTCTCATAGACAATTCGCCGAGAGTGTCGATGAAGGATATGGCTGAGGTGATAGGTACATCTCTGCGTCAGTGTGAGCGTATTGTGGCACAGATGAAGGCAGACGGTTTGATAAGACGTGTCGGTGCTACGAAGAACGGTCATTGGGAAATAATAAAATAAGCAGGACTATGTTATTTTTCAAAGAGGCTCAGTTGGAGCAATCGATCATAGAACTTCTCCAGAACGAGGGTTACGAGTATGTGGCTGGAGATGAGATAAAGAGAGCAAAGGACGATGTTTTGCTCCGCGATGATATGCGTGCCTACCTGAAAAAGAGGTATGCAAGTGATGGCATTACCGACATGGAGGTGGAAAACGCCATTAGGAAGATTGAGCAGAAGACAGGTGGCTCGATCTATGAAGAGAATATAACAACCCTCGACCTGATAACCAACGGATTCTCTTTGAAGCGTGAGGATGCCACGAAGCAGAACCTCTATATCTATCCTGTGTCGTTCGACAAGAACAAGGACAAGAACATTTTTAAGGTTGTAAACCAATTTGAGATAGAAGGACAGACGAAGCGTAGGCCTGATGCCATAGTATTCGTGAACGGACTGCCTCTGGTGGTGTTTGAGTTCAAGAGTGCTGTGCAGAAGGATACTACGATAGAAAATGCCTATAAGCAGTTGACTATTCGCTATCGTCAGGATATACCATTGTTGTTCAAATATAATGCGTTTATCGTGATAAGCGATGGCGCAAACAATAAGTTTGGTACGCTGTTCACCCCATACGAGTTCTTCTATGCATGGAGAAAGATAAATGCAAAGGATAAGGCTCAGGACGGAATCAACTCGCTGTTGACAATGATTCCGGGATTGTTTGCGAAGAACCGACTTGTGGATGTTATTCACAACTTCATATTTGTGCCTGATGCTACACGAGGTGAAACGAAGTTTATTTGCCGTTATCCTCAGTATTTCGCTGCAAACGCCTTGTATCAGAACATATTGAACCATTGCAAACTCAATGCTGATGGCGATGGAAAGGGCGGTATTTACTTCGGTGCTACGGGTTGCGGAAAGAGTATGACAATGCTTTTCCTTGCCCGACTGCTGATGAGAAGCAAGGCTTTGTGTTCGCCTACGATTGTATTCATTACCGACCGTACTGACCTTGACGACCAGTTGGCTCGACAGATACTGAATGCAAAGAGGTTCGTGGGCGATGAAATGGTGGTGCAGGTGGAGAGTCGCGACCATTTACGAGAATTGTTGCAAGACCGTTCGAGTGGTGGTGTTTTCATTACAACAATCCATAAATTCTCGAAGGACATAAAACTGCTCAGTAACAGAGCAAACATTATATGCATCAGTGATGAGGCTCACAGAAGCCAGACAAAGCTGGATGAGAAGATTGTGATAACCGATGAGGGAGTGAGACGCTCATACACCTTTGCCAAATATCTGCATGACAGTTTGCCTAATGCTACCTATGTGGGATTCACTGGTACGCCGATTGACGATAACATAAAGGTGTTTGGCGATATCATTGACGAGTACACAATGATTGAGGCTGTGAACGATGGTATAACAAAACGAATCGTTTATGAAGGTCGTGCCTCGAAGGTAATCATAGACTCGGATCAGGTGAGACTGATTGAGGAATATTACAACAAGTGTGCAGAAGAAGGTTCGACCGATTATCAGATAGAAGAGTCGAAGAAGGCAATGACGCAGATGTCGGAGATTCTGCGTAATCCTGACCTCATACACCGACTGACCGTGGATTTCATTCAGCACTATGAAAGAAGAGTTGAGGAAGGCAGTTCGGTGAAAGGCAAGGCGATGATTGTTTGTGCAAGCAGAAAGATTGCCTTTGCTATTTTCAAGGAGATTGTGAAACTTCGCCCTGAATGGAATGAGGTGAAGATTTGCAGTGACGGAGAAAGCCTCACAAAAGAAGAGACTGAGAAGATTATACCTATACAAAAGGTGAAACTTATCTGCAATTCGGATGCTGACGATGAGAAAGAGTTCCTTGAAACAATCGGCACAGAGGAGTACAGGAAAGGTCTTGATTTGCAGTTCAAGGAAGAGAAATCGAACTTCAAGATTGCCATCGTTGTGGATATGTGGATAACAGGCTTTGATGTGCCTTGCCTCGACACAATGTATTGCTACAAGCCATTGAAGATGCACACACTGATACAGACTATCAGCCGTGTGAACAGAAATTATCCAGGCAAGGATAAAGGTCTTGTTGTTGACTATCTCGGTATAAAGAAGAACATGAATGCTGCCATGAAGCGTTATGCTAATGGTGGGCAAAATGAAACACCTGCGGAGGTTGTTGCAAATGCATTGAAACTGTTCCGCGATGAACTCGACCTGATTCGCAGAATGTTTGTGGGGTTTGATTATAGTGCTTTCAGTAATGGAACACCACTTGAACAGTTGCAGTGCCTGAATACGGCTGTTGAACTGATACAGGCAACCGAGGAGACAGAAAAGAACTATATGAAGCATACAGGCATTATGAAGTCGGCTTTCAATATGTGTTGCAATGATGACAGCATAACTGATGAAGAGATTGCCGATGTGCATTTCTTCATGGCTGTTCGCTCGGTAATATTCAAGATTACTCGCGGTGAGGCTCCTGATGCTACATCAATGAACAAGCATGTGATGAAGATGGTGGATGATGCACTTGCTTCGGAAGAGGTTGTGGAGATACAGAATATGGCTCTCGACAACGCAGAGGAAATTGACCTGCTGGCATCGCAATATATGGCAAAGATACAAGCCTTGCCATATAAGAACACTAAGGTGAAACTGATGCAGAAACTGCTGAAACAGGTGATTGACCATGTGAAGCAGGTGAACAAGATAAAAGCCGTTGACTTCAGCAAACGACTGAATGAAATAGTAGATCGATACAATGACAGAAGCGATGACCTTGTTTTTGCAGATCAGGTGGTTACAGAAGTTGCCACTCAGCTGGCACAACTTCTTGAAGATATCAAGGAGGATGCTGTGTTGCCTGAGGGAATACCTAATATTGAGGTAAAGGCTTTCTATGACATCTTGAAGGCTGTCGCAGAGAAATACAAGTTTGCTGACAACTTTACGGAAGAGCAATTCAAGGGTATGGCTATAGAAATAAAGGATATCGTTGACGATAAGACAAAATACATTGATTGGTCGAAGCGTGACGATATCAAAGCAGAAATGAAGGTGGCAATCATCCTGACACTTGCAAAACAGAAATATCCTCCTTTCACAAAGGATGAGGTGTTCAAGGAAATCATGGAGCAGGCCGAGAATTTCAAGAAGAACAGACCTTTGACAAAGAGGATACTGAAATCAGTTGATGAAGATGAGAACGTGGCTCATTTCGTTCGCTCGTATGTGGCAATGAAGAAGCGAGTGACACTGCTGAAACTTGTGGCAGAATGTCAGAAGGAATTTGGCGAGCGCTACCCATACATGAACATGAAGGACTGGATGGCTATCACTCGCGACTACGCAAAGGAGCACACCATGCACTATGTGATAAACAACGAGGAAATGGTAGGAATGATGGCCGCAGAGCCGGAATTCGGAGAATAAAGCAGTAAAGCCCGAGCGTTACGTGACGCGTTACAATAGATGAGCCCCCGTGCGGGGCTCTTTTTTTTGTATGTGGGCTGCAAGGGGGGAGTGTTAATGTTTGCAAATAATATGATAAATGTATACGGAATTCATTAAAATGTTATATCTTTGTTGCCGATCAAGTAAAAACTTTATGTTTCGGAAGTCCCGAAACCTAGGAGTTAAAGGGAGTTATGGGAAGTTATCGCTCGCTTCACTCGCTAGGGAAGTTAGAGGACAATAGTTATTCTCGCGGCATAAGTTCTGCAAGGTAGAGGGCATTCGTCCCTTAACTTCCCTTCGCTCGGCCCAAAGGCCGCTTTCATTAAGAAAGAACTTCCCAGCGAAGCGATAACTTCTCTTAACTTCCGAAACTTCAGTAAAAACTACTATTATGGCTGAGAAGGACAACAAGAAAAAGGGTACTTGGGGCGGAGCCCGCCCGGGGGCTGGAAGACCAAGGACCGACAGCAAACTGTATTCATTCCGTGCTCCTGGATATATTGCAAAGGAGATTGACAAGGCGGAACAGCGTACGGAGTTCATCAAAGAGTGCATGGCGCTTGGTATTGAACAGAAGAAAATGGCGGAGAACCCGCTGGCGTTTGGCACGAAGAATATGCAGAGGGTGATGTTCAACCCCCTGGCTAACAATAGCATCCGTATGGTGGATGCTGCCATACAGTGTGGTACGCCGATAGGGGCTGAGGCGCAGATGGGCGAATTGGAGAGCCTGATGGAGGTGCTGAACTTCGATCCTGACGATATGTTCCTGATGAGGGCTGTGGGCGACTCGATGAAGGATGCGTTTGTGGAATCGGGCGACCTTATTGTGGTGCGACAGGGCAACCATGTGCCGATGCCTAAGGAACTGGCGGTGTGCGAGCTGAACGGCGAATTCACGCTGAAACATTTCTTTATGTATGGCGGCAGCGGCTGGCTGTATCCTGACAACGAGGACTTTGATCCGATACGTATTCAGCAGGGGGAGGACTCGCTCAGTTTCCATGGTACAGTGGAGAGAATCATCAAGAATCCTGTGAAGAATGCTCACTTTGACTATGACAGATGTCTGGCGGTGATGAAAAAAAATGCAGACGCATAAACTGACCATAAAAGGTATCGGCTATCACGACTTCAAAGACCGTTTGGACGAACTGTATCAGATCGCCCTGGGACGCCGTATGACTCTGAGCATCGAACACGAAAACGAGGCTCAGTGGGATGCTGTGATAGCATATATGGGCAATGCGTTCGTGGGGTATGTGCGCACCGAGGAACGACTCAAAGCCGTCTCCCTCATCCACCAGTCGGGCAAACAGGTGCTCTTCGCCTATGTCACTGCCATCGACCGTGAAAAGCGCGAACTCATTGTCGATGTGAACACCCAGGGTGAGATAGAAGTGGAGGAGGAAACCGTGCGCGATATCCTTGCCAACTGGGAATATGACGGACAGGTGCTCCCACAGGACGAGGCTGAACTGCGACTGAAGACAATGCTCTCGGCGCTGGATGAACTCGTGAGCGACGGTGTACAGTGGGATGCCGATATGGAAGAATATCTGCAGTATGTGGAGCATAACGCATGGCGCAATATAAGCAACGAGGCTTACCAGACTCTGCGCCAACTCCTTGCCACGCTCACTGCTGCCGGCGAAGGCAACAAAAGTTATCGTAGTGCCGCCTCGCGCATTCAGAGCGTCATCGACAGCATGGGCAGTCCTCACACCCGAAAGAAGCAGGTGGAGCATATCATTGCCCTGGCAAAGTCGAAGGAGATAGAACGCCTTGTCGTCAGCAGTGGCGACACAGCATCCGAGGCGGTGATGCTGCTTCCCGCAGTCCTCGGCGACCTGTTCCTCACCGATCCATGCCTCCTCATGGGCCGTCTGTGGTATCTCCGTCAGCCGTATGTCAAGGTACGCGCCATCATAACCCTTTTGGCTATGATGATGCACAAGTCGCGTCAGATCTTGGAGGATGCAGTAGAGATGATGGATGCTGATGCCCTGTATGAGCAGTCGGTTGACACATACAGCGAATATTATATCGCCCCAGGTCATAAGACCGACGTCGTGAAAGTGCTCTGGGCGCTGTTGAACACCGACCCAGTGAAGCGCCATGACGGCAAACCAGTAAACAAGGAAGCCTTCATCAACTATATCCTGTCGAAGCTCGGTGAGTCGAAGGTCACGAGGGTAGGGCAGACCCTGCATAGTGCCAAGAACACCGACACCTTCCTGACCATCTTCAACGACCTCACCGCCCTCGCCCAGAAGTATTATATGAGGTAAAACAACAGCCCATTAAGGGAACCGAACACGGTTCCCTTTTTTCGTCTTCGTAATCGTCATCGTCTTCGTTATCGTCTTCGTCATCGTTTTCGTTTTCGTTTTCGTCTTCGTTTTCGTTGACGAAAACCACTCCATTGCTTTACTAACCCCGTGGGGGACTTTAGTAAAGCCAATACCATTTTTATTCATAGTAACTTTGCCAGCGGATTCCAACCAACGAGTTCGCTCTCTGACGATCGTGACGGTTGGACGATAGTTGATAACCACAGTTTGCACATCGGCAGGGCCCTATAGCCGAGAGTGTGAAGCCGCAAGGCAAAGCGTCGACGCTTCTGTTTCAAACAAATGATGAAATGGAAGCAAACAATTTCCGAAAGAAATCTCTCCTGCCATTGGAGAGCAATCTCACTGACACACAGGTACTGGCATTGTATCATGCCGGACGGATTCCTTATGTCACAGCGACCGTAGCAGAAGAGGCGGAGGCTATCAGACAGCGACTGCCGAAGAAACTGCGCAGGCACTATAATGCACAGGTGATGCTCAAGGCAATAAGAGAGGACCTTATTGTGATGACCGCCGATGGACACTTGCGCTGGAACCATGAGAGTAGTACACTGCTGGCGTATTTCTGCGGCAGGATGTGGTGCGGCGACAAGGCGGTGTACTGCCGACATACCAGTAGCAAGATATGGAAACGCGGCAACCGCCCATTCATGGAGACTGAACTGGAACTGCTTTTCGGGGTGCCACATCTAAGACAGTTGCGCGAAAAACGCTTTTTTTTGAATATCCCAAACGATGCGCAACTCATTGATTCTCTGTTCTTTACATAGCAAACGGTGCTCTGCCCGACGCAACAATACGCAACCCAGTTTGCAGGGGAGTGCGGTATAAGTGGAGTGAAAAGCAATAAATAACAATAACTGAAGTTTCGGAAGTTAAGAGGAGTTCTTGCGCTCCGTGGGTGCTCAGGCGCTAAGCGGAGTCCGCTTCGCTGGGAAGTTCTTTCTTCGCTCTGCTATGAAAGCGTCACCCTACGGGATGCCGAGCGAAGGGAAGTTAAGGGACGAATGTCTCCACTGAACACGCCCTGCACCGCGAGAATAACTATTGTCCCTTAACTTCCCTAGTGAGTGAAGCGAGCGATAACTTCCTATAACTCCCTTTAACTCCTAGGTTTCGGAACTTCCGAAACTTAAAAACAATAATATGAAAAATGAAAATTATCAGGCCGAGGTTCTTTCGGCTGATCAGCAGGCGCTGATAACAACCGACCTTATTGGTTATGCAGATGCAGTGGCAATGAAATATGCTTACTGTGGTGTTGAACTCGACGAGATGAAGTCTGCCGCACGTCATGGACTGTGCGAGGCTGCGCTCCACTACAATCCGGAGCGACAGAACACATTCAAGACATACGCTACCTTCTACATAATGAAGTATCTCGTGGAGGCAATAGAACAGTGGCTCAGTCCGATGCGTGTGCCGAAGTCGCTCCGCAGTGAGGTGAAGATGCTCTCGCTCGAGATTCCTATCACCAACGTCTATAACAGGAGTGTATGTGTGCTTCACGACGAGGAGGCTTGTGCAGCGGAAGAGCAACTGATGCTCGAAGATGTGGTGTCGTCGGGCGAGGAACTGTCAATGGAGCATCTCACCGACAAGGAACTGCTGGCGCTACTCTCGCCTGATGAGCGCAAGGTGATCAGGCTCGTCTATGGCATAAACTGTAAGGCTGTGCCGAAAATAAAGGCTGAGCGACGACTCAAAATGTCGCACAGACGATTTACGAAGTTATTCAACAGTGCAATATTAACAATCAAAGCAAACCTACAATGAAACTTAAAGGAATCACAACATTCTGCAGCAACGGACAGGTACACTTCGAGAGTGGCTATCCATGTAATTCACGCATCGTACAGCCAGTGCATATCAAGGGCGTGCTCGACATCCATCCTAATGCTTGTGCTGACTTCACACCCGCCCCGGAGCGCATCTACCTGCCACCACTGAATGTCCCAGTGGCGTATGGTGAGAACTACAACATCAAGCGCACCACCCGCCATTATATCATTCAGGTGAAGGTGCCAATCTATGAGACCCGCCGTGAGACAGAGAAGCGTTTCAGGACACTGATGCCAGAGATCGTGGGGGAGATCACAAATCACAAATCAAAAATGCCACTATGAATCTCTATTTCTCATTCAGTATTTCCAGGCTGATATTCTCATTCAACATGAGTATTAACGTCAGTAAAAACAATAATAAATGAGTTGTTATTTAATAGAATACAAGAACAAATCAAAGGTGATGATTCCCATCACATCCAGAGAAAAATACCTCGAACTGCGAGGGTTAGCTGTGCATAAAGATTATGTCTCCCGTGTACGCCAGGGAGAGACCGACCTGAAACACCGTCTCCTGCAATTCAATTACAGTTGCATACCGTCCGACAACGGACGGCTGAAAGGTTGCAAGACACCTTCTACCTCGGTGGGCATGGATATCGATCATATTGCTCCTGAGGATATGAAAGCCCTGGCAGAACTTATCGTGGAGTGCAAGGACGAGCTGGGACTGCTCATGCTCGAACGTTCTGTCCGTGGTGAGGGCTACCACATCGTGTTCCGTCGTCATCCCGAGATGACACAAGAGGAGAACCTCCGCTGGGCTTCAAACTTCATCGGAGTTCCCTTTGACGAAGCCGCCAAGGATATCACGAGAGTCTTCTTCGCAACATCTGCTGATGCAGATGATCTGATCTACCTCGACGATGAACTGTTCTCCCCTAACCCCAGCCCTTTCTTCTGCCCTAACGAGCGAAGCGGCAGAGCCGAGCGCCCCGCTCGGGGCAAGGGAGTAGATACTCCTTCCATCTGTGCGCCCTCCGAGCGCCAAGGCATTTCATTCCCCCTCCCTAGGGGGGGAGGGGGCCAGGGGGAGAGGCCGGGGGCATACGATGACTCGTACGACGGGATAAAGTACGAGGAAATCGTAGGGGCCATTTCTACATTATTGGGTGGAGCACCGGCGCATGGCTCGCGCAACAATTTCATTTTCGCTATGGCTTGCTATCTGCGCTATGTGTGCAATGATGATCCTGACAGGATTGCCGCTATTCTGCCTACCTACGGAGAGGACCGCAACAAATGGCGACGCACCATCGAGTCGGCCTGTCAGCGCTCACAACCTAAAGAGATGCCGCAGATAGTCCGTAAAGCCTTAGATAACGCCCGCCTCAAATCCCTCCCCCTGGGGGGAGAAGGAGAGGGGTCGAGTGCTCTCCCTCCTTCCATGCCCGAGAAACTTCCTGCTCTCATTGCACACCTGGTGAAGAACGTGCCTGAGGTATGCCGACCATCGGTGGCAAACGCCGTGTTCCCATCGCTTGCTGCCCATCTGAACGGAGTGAAGTTCTGGCTCATCGACGGTACGGAGAAAGAGGCTACATTCATGTGTGTGACGATGGCTCCGCAGTCGAGTGGTAAGTCGGCGAGCAACAAGCCCATAGAGTATATCATTGCCGATATCGTGGAACGCGATGAGGTCAGTCGCCAGCGAGAACAAGCGTGGAAAGACGCTATGGCGATGAAGGGTGCCAACAAGGAGAAGCCTAAGCGCCCTGATGACCTCTGTGTGCAGGTGCTGGTGAGTGATATGACCAATGCCGCTTTTGTGCAGCGCATGAAAGATGCAGGTGGAAAATATCTATATACCAACATCGAGGAACTGGACCTGCTGCGACAGTTGCAGACCAACGGCACGAAGGATGTAGGAAAGATTATCTGCCTCTGTTTCGACAACGGCAAGTACGGTCAGGAGCGTGTCGGTACGCAGTCGGTGACAGCGCGTGTGGATCTGCGCTGGAACTGGAACGCTGCGTCCACGATACAGAAAGGCATACATTTTTTCCGTGGGCGACTCGTTGATGGTACACTGTCGCGAATCAACCTCTGTACCATCGTGCCAGACAAGACCAAGCTGTTCCGATATGGGCGTTATGATGAGCAGTATGCCGAGACCCTCAAGCCATACATCACCAATCTGAACATGGCACAAGGGCATGTGGAGTGTCCCGAGGCGTTGGAACTGGCTCAGCAGATGCTCGACCGCTGTCAGGAAGAGGCTGCGCTTACCGGTAACGAGGTGTTGGAGGATATGGCATTCCGTGCAGTGACGATAGCCTATCTGAAAGCGATGGTGCTGTATATAGCCAGTGACATGAAATGGTCGGAGGAGATAGCCCGTTTCGCAGAGTGGAGCCTCGACTATGATCTATGGTGCAAATGCCATTTCTTTGGACAGCTCATTGCCGACGAGAAAGCCAACGAGGTGGTGAAACCATCGCACAGCAGACAGAACCTTCTGAATCTCCTTCCGGATTCGTTTACCCTGGAACAACTGATTGATGTGCGTCGTATGGCAGGTATGCGTGGTGATGCCGGTGCTATGGCGCGACAGTGGGTGTTCAGAGGGTATATCGTAAAGGACGAGAAGTCAGGGAAATACATCAAAACGAAAAGACCTCTCCCCAGTCCTCATTAGGAGCCCCTCCCCAGCCCTCATTAGGAGCCCCTCCCCAGCCCTCCCCCTCAGGGGCGGGAGTAGTATCTACTCTTTCTGACAGTGCGTTCTTCATCAAACAAAACTAACTTTAATAGCCTTCCCCTCGGGGAGCGGGGAGGGGGCTTTTTATTTTAAAATTTTATGGAAAAGACAGTAAGAATCATTCAGCAGTTGGCGTTCCAGGAACGCAGCTACACCGACCGTAATGGTCAGAACCAGACATTCGCCTCTATGGGCTTTGTGTTGTCAGACGGCGTTGATACCTTCTATGCCGAGATGCAAGGGGATATGGCACGCAGCAACCGTGATGTACGCCCTGATCCCGACCTGCTGCACCAAGTGCAGACGCAGATATCTGCCCGAGAGTATCAGGACAAGGATGGCAAACTACACTTCAGTAACGAGGTGAGAATCATCAAGATGGTATGAAGTATATCATTATTCACTGTTCGGCGACGAAAGCCGGCAAGGATTTCCGCAAGGCCGACATCGACCGTTGGCACCGCCAACAAGGTTGGGACGGTTGTGGGTATCACTATGTCATCGACCTCGACGGAACGATAGAGCAGGGCAGGGCTGAGACACAGCCCGGTGCCCACTGCTCAGGCTATAACGGTTGTTCGATAGGCGTATGCTACATCGGAGGTCTCGACAGCCGCGGCCATCCTTGCGACACGCGCACTCCAGCGCAGCGCCAGAGCCTGCAACGACTCATCGATGATCTGCATAGCAGATATCCCGAAGCAGCAGTGGTAGGACATCGGGATCTCAACCCAAAGAAGGAGTGCCCGGGGTTTGAAGTGAGAAAAGCCCCCCAGCCCCCGCGCTCGGCTTTGCCGCTTCGCCCGTTAGGGCAGAAGAAGGGGGAGTGAGGAGGGCGTTACGTGACGCGTTACAGTAGATGTGCAACGACTGCCAAGAGTTTTGCCCTTCCATTTATGGGTTTTGATGTATGTCAAATATTGTTCGCTTGATGGCAGCCAGGGGGTGAGAGGGGGTGCGAGTTTCAAGAAAAAACGGTAATTTTGGGGAATCAAAAAGACAGTTTTGAGAAAACTTGTTAGGATAATAATTTACTGAAAACAAATATGTATCGAATTTTTAATTTCAAGAGATGGGCCTTGCTGGCTGTGCTTGCTGTTGTGGGCGTGGTTGAGGGCATGGCTATCGACTATTGGACACAGGGAAAGGTTGTGTCTGTGTTGAAGGGTGGCGAGGAAACTTCGAATGCCGGTCTGGTGTATGTGAGCTCAACAGAACTGGCTGCTGACCAGATTGCTGGTGTGGCTGGTTCGATGACAGCAGAACCTTATATGCTGTCAGGTGCGGCTGGCAATTCTGCAATAAACAAGGAGTGGTATTTCTATGCTTCGGACAAACAGGGATATAAATTCCTGGGTTTTGCCTCAACAGCCAGCGGTAATCCATCAGGTACAGGCTTGGCAGAAAGCCTGAGCAAGGTTGGCGACTATTATTTCTATAAGGCAAAGGCAGGAGCAGGCTGGAGCGCAAATACCGCTGACTCAGCAAAAGTATTCACTCGATATGCTGTATATGAAAAGGTGGCGTCGGCTGATGACGAACCAACGGGTACTGACGGAGTGAACCTGAAGGATGGCGGTATAGAAGGTGCAGACTATGAGAGTGGTACGGAAAGCAACCATAATGTTTATCTGACCTTCGAAGAGGCTCTTCTGTATAATGGTATTGGTGGTGCGACAACAGTGAATCAGGATGTGCAGAAATACATAACCGTGAAGGGTGTGAACAATGATATCTTCTACACATCGGTGAAGGTGAGTGTATATGCAAAACCAATCTACGACAAGGAGGGTGCTATCACTGGTTATGAACCAGGCAAGGGTAGTCTGCAGTTCTCAGGAACAGTAGTTCCGGATGAGTATGCCGTCCATCTGCCTTACAGCCTCTTCAAGACAGTGTCGGGAAAGCCAAGTGCTGCCGTTGATTTCACACTGATAGTCATGGAGAAGTCGGGCGATCTTGTTGTTGTCTCTTCTTCGCCAGCAAACGGTGTAACACTGACCGTTGTAGAGGATGCCGATACAGAAAAGAACCAGGTGACGAGTCCTGATATCACGGTGACTCTGACATTCTCCGAACTCCTCACTTCGGTAGATGAGAATAAGGCAAAAGAGGTGAGATTGACCACTACCTTGAACGGTGAGCAGGTGGCATACCGCCCAGCGAATGTCTATCTGACAGATAAAATGCAGAGCAAGGTGACAGAACGCGGTTCGCTTGCATTCCCACAACTGCCAAACGGCACATACACACTGACATTGCCAGAGGGAGTGTTCTACGCCAACTCGAAGCCAAACAAGGAGTTTACACTCACATTTACACTGAAAGGCAGCGATGCACAGCCACAGGCTTACAAACTCACTTGGGGCAGTTTCACCCCTGGTTCGATGACACTCGCCATGCCAGCAAAGGTGAGCAACCCAATGTCGCCAGTGCATACTATCACAGCATCGTTTGTGGACAAGGGTTTCGGAGTAGCCAGCGAGGTGGTAGGAAATGCTGCTGATGTGAAGGAATACAACCTGGAAGTGGCTGAAACTCCAGTAACTATCGAAGGCGAGGAAGTTCTTGTTGTATCGGAGAAATCATCGAAGGAAGGTACTGCCACAGTGTCGCAGATTGCTGTCAACAACGGTGTGATGACCATCACCTTTGATGAGCCGATAGCAACGACAGGATGGCACAAGGTAGTGATACCAGCCGGTATTGTAGCCAATCAGCCAAAGGCATCGTCGATAGCCCAGAATATCACCAACGGCTATGCTGAGAACACCGCCTATGAATTGTATTATTATGTGAAGACAGGTACTGCCGATGCCTACACAGCCACATTGAAGGTGACTGATGCTCAGTGGGGCACATTCGTTGCTCCTTTTGCCACAGAGATGCCAAAGGGTGTGGTGGCATATACAGTGAAGACGGTGAACGAGGGCAGTGTCTCGCTCGAGGCAATTACCGATGGACATGTTGCTGCCAACACACCAGTGGTTGTGTATAGCAAGGCTGCTGTAAGCAAGGATTTCAGTGGTGAGATTACCTCGTATGAAGAAGTCGGCAGTCCGCTGGTAGGTGTGTTCCAGCAGACCTATGTTGCCAATGGTACATACATTCTTCAGAACCATGATGGAAAGGTGGCATTCTATTTTGTAGATACCACTGTAGCCCAGCCATGGATTGCTGCAAGTCGCTGTTATCTGAGTATTCCTACAGGCAGTGCAAAGGTGCTGGAGTTTGATGTGGATGATGCTACAGACATCAAGACTATCAGCGACAATGCCGACAGTAAGGATGCTGTATATGACCTTCAGGGCCGCCAGGTGGCACAGCCGGTAAAGGGATTGTATATAGTGAATGGAAAGAAGGTAGTCATTAAATAAGGTGTGGCAGTTATGGAAAAGAAATTATATATCACCCCAGATACACAGTTTGTTGAAGCCAATGCACACCACTTCTTTGCGGTGTCGCTTGATATTACAGATCCAGGAACCGGCGGTACGGCTACTGACGGTGGCAGTGGAGACGACGGTGACGGATTGAGCAAGGGCATGTTCGACAGCGAGTGGGAATAAGTACAAAGGCGGCTTTTTGGGTTTGATTCAGGTCAATAGAGTAGGGAAATTAGTGTTTTTCTTCAAAAAATCGCGGAAAAATTTGGTGGTTAATGAAAAAATCAGTAATTTTGCACTCGCTTTTAGAAAATGGTTCGTTAGCTCAACTGAATAGAGCATCTGACTACGGATCAGAAGGTTGCAGGTTTGAATCCTGCACGAATCACAACCTCGGCGCAAGCCAAGGTTATCGTGAGAAATCACGAATCACTTTCGAAAGGTAGATAGTATTAAAGGCTTGGTTCGTTAGCTCAACTGAATAGAGCATCTGACTACGGATCAGAAGGTTGCAGGTTTGAATCCTGCACGAATCACAAAAAGAGCACCAATGACGGTGCTCTTTTTGTATTTCGTGCAGGGGCTCCTTTTACAGATATTTCATGAACTCCTCTGGTTTGTCGTTGATGATCAATGCCTCGGGGAAGTCGGTCTCCTGAAGGAGTGGGAGGCAGTGCTCGTAGTTGGCGATGTCGCTGGCGATATGCGCATCACTGCCGAGGATTACCGGCACTTCGTATTGCTTGCACAGACGCAGAATCTCGATATAGTTGTCCTTCGCCTCGTTGAAACCACGGATAGGTCGCATTGACGACGAGTTGATTTCGAGAAGCGTGTGATGCTCCTTCGAAGCAAGGACGATAGGCTCGTAGATAAGTTTGGCAGTACCATCGCCCGGATGTGAGATGATATTTGTCCACGGATTGCTGATGGCCGCAATCATTCCCTCGGTATTCTCCTCTGGTGTGCCACCCTCCCAGCACAAACCGTGGATGCCCGCAATGCGAAGGTCCATGCGATGGTAGTAGAAGTCGCTGAGGTCGAGTTCTCCCTTGGTATTGAGGATGTTCAGTTCGGCACCCAGCAGCAGTCGCATGTCGCCATACTGACGAGGCACAACATGGATGTTGCGGAAGTAGATAGGATGGCAAGTGCCTGGAATGCCAGGACCATGCTCGGTGACACCAAGGATTTTCAGGCCTTTGCGCTGTCCCTCGGCAATCATCTCCTGGAGGGTGCTGAAAGCATGGCCCGACATTATGGTATGTGTATGTACATCTAACAGTGTTTGCATATTTTTGAGTATTTTGTGGCAAAGTTACTAATAAAAAGTTAAATAATTACCAAAATCTTTGGCAGTTTCGCTACATTAAGGTAATTTTGTAAGATAAATGAAGTGACTGGACTTCACAACTCACCATATAATAATATATAATGTGTAAGACTATGGCCTCAAAAAACAACATATTGGTACTTGTGATGATGCTCCTGCCGTTTGTGGCAAAAGCACAGACAAGTCAGAAACTCACAGGAACTGTGATTGGTACAAAATACAGTGTTGACTACGACAATAACAATGGCATGTCAACAACGGTCAACACCAAGGAGAATGCCTTTGACGGAAATCTCGATACATACTTCGCGTCGTATGAGCGTAGTCTGACTTGGGTTGGTCTCGACCTCGGTGAGCCACATGTGATAACCAAGGTGGGCTGGTCGCCACGCAACTATACCGACCTCGGTCCAAAGCGTGTGCAGTTGGCAGTGTTCGAAGGTGCCAACAAAGCCGATTTCAGTGATGCCGTGCCACTCTACATGAACGACGAGCGCACTCCGATAGGTACGTATGGATATGGCGATGTGAAGGTGACACGAGCATTCCGCTATGTGCGCTATGTAGGTCCTAACGACCAGCGATGCAATGTGGCAGAGGTGGAGTTCTATGGATATAAGGGCGAAGGCCATGACGAAGTGTGGTACCGTCCGGGAAACATACCAGTGGTGACAGTACATATCGAGAACAATGCCGAGCCATGGGATAAGGAGACCGAGCTGAACTGTGAGGTGACGCTCATCCCGTCAGATCCAAACGACACCATCAAGACCAAGACAGCCGCCATCCGCTTGCGTGGCAATGCTTCTATGGGATTCCCAAAGAAGCCATATCGTATAAAGTTCGAGAAGAAACACCATGTGTTCGGTTCACCAGCCTCGGCAAAGAAGTGGACTCTGATAAACAACTGGGGTGACAAAACTCTGATGCGAAACATGTTGGCGTTTGACATGAGTCGTCGCATGAAGATGGAATACACACCATACATCCAGCCAGTCGATGTGTTCGTGAATGGCGAATACAAAGGCTGTTATCAGTTGTGCGACCAAGTGGAGGTTGACAAGGACCGTGTGAATATAGAAAAGATGGACAAGAACTGCACCAGCGGTTCTGAACTCACCGGCGGATACCTCATAGAGGTAGATGCATACGCATACAACGAGATTTCGTATTTCTATTCAGACAGAGGCAATCCAGTCACAGTGAAGTATCCATCGGAAGATGATATCATGGATGAGCAGTATGAGTATATCTACAACCATTTTAACAAGTTGGAGCAGAAACTTTATGCAAGTTACTTCAACAAGGAGAACGGTTATCGCCAGTATCTCGACTTGGAGAGTTTCCTGCGTCATTTCATCGTAGGCGAATTCTCGGGAAACACCGATACCTATTGGAGTGTTTACATGTATAAGCATCGTGATGACGACCATCTGTATGTGGGTCCTTGCTGGGACTTCGACCTTGCATACGAGAACGACAACCGCACACATCCTATCAATGGACTGAATGACTGGATTTACAGAACTCGCGGTAGTTATGCAGGAAATATGCGCAGTTTCGTGGATAGAATCATTGTGTCGGATGCTGCAGCCAAGACACGTCTGGAAGAAATCTGGGACTATGCACGCCGCTATTCAGGTGTTGACGCAACAACACTCCTCAATCTGGTGGATGACATTGCCACAGAACTCGACCCATCACAGCGTCTGAACTTCATGCGCTGGGGTAACCTCGGCAGTTATGTGCATCAGAACTGGCAGGCTTGTGGCACATACCAGGGTGAGGTGGATATTGTGAAAGACTATATCAAAAATCGCATAGACTGGATGGACCGCCATCTGCACCATGATCCAACGGGAGTGATTGACGTTAACAATGACGATGACGATAACGATGACGATGACAGTGGCATTTATAACTTGAACGGTCAGCGTCTTGACCAGCCACAGAAGGGTGTCAATATCATAAACGGCAAGAAAATTCTGGTGAGATAAAAACAAAAAAGCGAAGCTTTCGGGCTTCGCTTTTTTATTGGGAGATTGAGGCGATTACTTGTTCTTCAAGAGGTCGCGAATCTCTGTGAGGAGTTTCTCCTCTGCTGATGGCTCTGGTTCTGGAGCAGGAGCAGCAGGCTCTTCTTCCTTCTTAGCAGAGAGCTTGTTGATGCCCTTAACCATGAGGAATACACAGAATGCGATGATGATGAAGTTGATAACAGTCTGGATGAAGTTACCGTAAGCGATAGTAGCAGGAGCGAGAGTCACACCCTCAGCGATTTCCTTAGCAGGAAGTTCAACCTTGAGGTCAGTGAAGTTCACACCACCGATCAACCAACCGAGAGGAGGCATGATGATGTCGTTTACGATAGAGTTGACGATACCACCGAATGCACCGCCGACGATTACACCGACAGCCATGTCAATAGCATTTCCCTTAACGGCGAATGCCTTGAATTCATCTAAAAATTTGCTCATAATTGAATGTTTTTATTAATGTGAATTTAAGTTTGAGTCGATTTTTCTATTATTTTTCATTTGCAAATATAGCAATTAAATTATATTTCTCCAAGAAAAATCACGAAAAGTAATGCGCAAAGTATAATAAAATGCACTAAAAATGTCATTACGATATGGCAAAATCGGTGTAAAGCGTATTTTTTATATAAAAAAATCACCCAATTTCTTTTCTAATTGGAATAAAATAGTTAATTTTGTATCGAAAAGTAATGTAGGTATCTCCGTGATGCCCACAAAGATATAAAATTTTATTTTATTAACTTATAAAAAACAATTTCAAAAATGGTAAAAGTAGCTATTAACGGTTTTGGCCGTATTGGTCGTCTGGCTTTCCGTCAGATGTTTGAGGCAGAGGGTTACGAGGTAGTTGCAATCAACGACCTTACATCTCCAAAGATGCTCGCACACCTTCTTAAGTATGACACAGCACAGGGTGGTTTCGCTGGCAAGTTCGGTGAGAACAAGCACACTGTAGAGGCAACAGAGAACTCTATCATCGTTGACGGTAAGGAGATTACTATCTACGCTAAGCCAAACGCTGCTGAACTCCCTTGGGGTGAGCTCGGTGTTGACGTAGTTCTCGAGTGTACAGGTTTCTACACATCAAAGGCAAAGGCTTCTGCTCACATCGAGGCTGGTGCTAAGAAGTGTGTTATCTCTGCTCCTGCAGGTAACGACCTCCCAACAATCGTTTACAATGTAAACCACGAGACTCTTACAGCTGAGGATACAGTTATCTCTGCTGCATCTTGCACAACTAACTGTCTTGCTCCTATGGCTGCAGCTCTCCACGCTTACGCTCCAATCCAGTCAGGTATCATGTCAACAATCCACGCTTACACAGGTGACCAGATGATTCTCGACGGTCCTCAGCGTAAGGGTGACCTCCGTCGTTCACGCGCAGGTGCTCAGAACATCGTTCCTAACTCAACAGGTGCTGCTAAGGCTATCGGTCTCGTAATCCCAGAGCTCAACGGTAAGCTCATCGGTTCTGCACAGCG
>JAZQOD010000198.1:0-3920 GCA_045627685.1 Prevotella sp.
GATCTTTATTATAACAAGATAGCCCGCCTTGGAACTCGCAAGGAAGGACAAGCAGATAATGATCCTAATGACATTCGCTTGGTCTTTGAACTTGAGTTTGTAGGTCAGTTGTTTGATGAATACAAGAAGGTGGACTTGAAGATATGGCACGCCTTTACGGATACAACTTTGAAAAAAATAATATAGAGTTTCTGGCAATTCTATAATCGAATAAAAGGTTTATCCTATTTTTACTTTGCCAGACACCTCTTTTCTATACACACGCTCGGGGAGAAATCCTCGGGCGTTTTTTTTCCCACAGCATGAAATTATGCAGATTATTTTTTTTTAATAATTTTTTTTTAATAATCTCAATAATTTCGTGATGGGGTGCCTAAATCCCCCTCGCGACAGCGAATAAATGCACTTTCATGGCTTCATGATGCTCGTATTTATAATAAATACGTGTTTTTTGCGTTATTTACTATGGTGGGGGATGCCCACGTAGATTCTTGTAATTATGAAGAAAATTGTATTCGCAACTAACAATGCTCACAAACTGAGCGAGATTCGTGACATACTGAAGGATAACTTCGAGGTGATTTCGCTGGCGGAACTGGGGTGTCATGATGATATCCCTGAGACGGCGGACACGCTGGAGGGTAACGCCCTGCAAAAGGCGCATTACATTAACGACCGATATGGGGTGGACTGCTTCGCTGATGACACTGGTCTGGAGGTGGAGGCGTTCAACGGTGGTCCTGGCATATACACTGCGCGTTTCGGTACGATGAACGGATATGGCGAGAGTCATGATGCTGATGCTAACACTCGTTGTCTGCTGGACAAACTGAAGGGCGAGGAGAACCGTAAGGCGCAGTTCCGCACTGCGATAGCGCTGATCCTTGATGGTGAGGAGCTTCTGTTCGAGGGTATCGTACGCGGTGTTATCACCACAGAGAAGCGTGGCGAGAAGGGCTTCGGCTACGATCCTGTGTTCATGCCGGAGGGATACGACGGTACGTTCGCTGAACTGGGCGTGGAGGTGAAGAACGAGATATCGCACAGGGCCAGGGCGGTGAAGAAATTGGCGGAGTATCTATGCCTCTCCGCCCCACAAGGGGGAGTGAGCGAAAGCGAAGTGGATTGACAAAAACCGAAATAAACCCCTTTAAGAGGATGGGTGCCTAACAGCCCCTGATGCTACGAGTTCATGAAATCCCTGGTGAGCAAGCTCCCCGATGATTTGCTGCCCTCATATCATCACTTTCTTTCAGAAAGCTTTCATCCTCTTCAAGGCGATAAACCGGCTCGTTTCACTCGCGATAAACAAAGCTACGCACGGAGAACCCACAGAGAGAACCAGTTCGCGGAGAAGGCTGACGCAGATGAGGGTATCCGGATAGCTGTTCCCGGAAAGTGTAATCAGCTTTGACATCCGGATGGTTGTTTATTTTCTGTTTATCGCCTTGCGGTTATGTCGAGTGGTGAGTAGCACCACGCTGATGTGAGTGGTTCAAAATGTCTGGATGCTTGCATACAAGGCGACTGCGGAATAGGCGATGTTGATAACATCGGCCCGCACAAAGGGGAGCCATATCTCCTATGGCGACGGAGGCCCAGAGGGTTGAAGCGCTCATAGCAGCAAGCCGAAAGGCTCGACGTAAGCACAAGGGGTTTATTCCGGTTTTTGTCAAACCCGCTGACGCACTTAATCATAATTGAAAATCTAAAAGAATAATTAATGAATAATTCTTCTGCCCCTGCGGAGCGAAGCGGCAAAGCCGAGCGAATGTCCAGATTAATGGAAATTAATGTTCAAAAGAAAAATATTGAAATATTGAATTGTTGAAGTATTGAAGTATTGATAATGAAAAAACTACTCAGCATAGCATTACTGTTTCTGACTGTTTTGACAGCAGAGGCGGGCATCGTGGGCGAATGGCTCGTTTATCCTGCCTTCGGCGATGTGACCGAGGTGGAGACGGCGGGCAACATAACATACGTGTTGTCGTCGGGGGCATTGTATTCATATAATGCTAACGACAACAGCGTGACGGTGTACGACAAGGCGAAGACGCTCAACGACTGTGAGATCAGTCATATCGGATGGTGTCAGGCGGCGAAAAGACTGGTGATTGTGTATTCCAACCAGAATATCGACTTGCTGGAGAGAAACGGCAGCACGATAAACATATCGGACTATTTCACCAAGGCGTATCCTGACGATAAGACGATCAACGGACTGAATATCGACGGGTATTTCGCTTATCTGAGCACTGGCTTCGGTATCGTGAAGATAAACGTGAAGGAGGCGTTCATCACCGACACTTACAACATCGGTGTGCCTGTGAACTGGACTCATGTGGACGGTCAGCGTATCTATGCGGAGTCGGCTCGCGAGGGTCAGTGGTCGGCTCTGCTGAACAGTAACTTGCTGGACAAGACGAGTTGGAGCCGCACTGGCAGTTACCACAAGGAGAACAAGCAGATCAGCGAGGAGCAGATGAGGATTGCGAAGACTTACCGCCCTGACGGTCCGGAGCAGAACCAGTTTGGATATATGCGTATTTTCAACGGCAAACTGTACACGGTGACTGGTTACGGTACACCTTCACGCAAGGCGTATGTGCAGATTAAGGATGGCAACGACTGGACGGTGATCAGCAACGATATTGCTTATCAGTCGCCTCGCGCGTACCTTAACCCTTATAAGATTGAGATTGACCCTTCGACGGAGCAGCATTGGTTTGTGCCTGCGCGTACTGGTTTGTACGAGTATCTGAACGGGAAGGTGATAAAGGACTACTACTGGGAGAACTCGCCTTTGCAGAGGGCTGCAACGGTGCCAGCGGATAATGTGAACTATACTCTCGCCACTTCGGCTATCTTCGACAAGACGGGCGATCTGTGGGTGTTCAACGGTATTGCTCCGAACCCTGCTATCTACAAACTCGACAAGAACGGCCAGTGGACTGTTCTGCCTCATGCTGAACTGACGAACGAGGCTGGCTACTCGTGGGAGAAGCAGGTGAGCGCGATGTTCGATTCGCGCGGTCTGCTGTGGTTTGTCAACGACGACTGGCGTTACGGTGCCATCGCTTGCTACAACACTGCCACGGACGATATCCGCACGTTCCACACTATCAACAACCAGGATGGTACTCAGATGTTCTATTTCTTCGGACGTTACTGTGCTGAGGACAAGGATGCGAATATCTGGTTCTGCACCGATGCTGGTCCACTGATGATTCCTGCTCACTCTATCGACAACGGCAGTCCGGAGTTTCATCAGATAAAGGTGCCTCGCAACGATGGTACGAACCTTGCCGACTATCTGCTTGCGGGTATTGACTGTACTTGCATGGCTATCGACGGTGGTAATCGCAAGTGGTTTGGCACGAACGGTCTTGGTGTGTATGTGATTGACTCGGACAATATCACCCAGTTGCATCATTTCACCACGAGCGACAGTCCTATCCTCTCGAACAATATCGAGTGTATCACCATCGACGATGCTACTGGTGAGGTGTTCATCGGCACTGACAAAGGTCTCTGCTCATACACCACCGATGCGACAGAGCAGGCGGAGGAACTGGATGGCGACAATGTTTATGCTTATCCGAACCCTGTGACACCGGAATATACAGGTTTGATCACCATCACTGGCTTGACCTACAAGGCGAGCATCAAGATCACCACTGCCGGTGGACAGTTGGTTGCCGAGGGCACTTCGAACGGTGGTACATTCACCTGGGACGGCACCGACCTTGACGGCAAGCGTGCGGCATCAGGAGTGTATATGGTTCACGCCGCCACAGAAAACGGAAAGAAGGGAGTGGTGTGTAAGGTTGCGATAGTAAGGTAAAAGACCCTCTCACCGCCCCCCCCAAAGAGGGGGGCTCAAATAGCGTCCCGATGGTCTTTCTACTTGGACCCGG
>JAZQOD010000199.1:0-5249 GCA_045627685.1 Prevotella sp.
ATCCTTGGTCGTTTCGGTAGGAAAATATGTCTCGATACAGCCGTTTCATCATTGGCAAATCATCTTCTGCGTGACCTCGGTCTGGCACTGTTCTTTGCCAGTGTGGGCATTAAGGCTGGGGCAAACTTCGTTGATGCCATCCTCCATGGCGATGGCCTATGGTATATGCTCTTTGGTTTTGTTGTGGCTGTTGTTCCAATGCTGGTCATTGGAGTGGTGAGCAATAGGGTGATGAAATATACCTACAACCAAACTATCGGCATTCTTGCCGGTTCGTGTACAGCCCCTCATTCGTTGGCTTTCTCTACTACGGTGGCAGGCAATAATGTGCCGGCAACAACCTATTCGATGGTTTATCCATTTGCGATGTTCCTTCGAATCTTCTCTGCCCAGATGTTGGTATTGCTCCTCGCATAGGAATAACTCCCATGTGTTTCAATAGTAAAAAAGTAAGAATAAGATAACATATTACAACTCATTTGGATTTATTAAAAAACGGAGTGCCTTCGTGAGAAGACGCTCCGCTTAATTTTTATACAGTTCTATAGGTGTTTCCTTATTTCGAGAATGTTCTGAGAGTCGGAATAGGTGTAGTTGACGGTGTCCATCATCTTCTTGACAAGGAAGATTCCAAGGCCTCCGACGGAACGCTCATCGATGGAGAGTGTGGTGTCAGGTTCGGCAACGGACAGTGGGTCGAAAGATTTGCCACGGTCTTTGAAGGTGATGATGACCTGGTGCTCGGCCTCTTCAATCTCGACGGTCAGTTCGCCTTCATCATCAGTGGGATAGGCATAACCTACAATGTTGCTTACGATTTCCTCGAAAGCGAGATGAAAAGCAAATTCATGTTCAGGGTGCTCGTGGACCTCAGGAGCATCCAGAATGTTTTTTACGATTTCTTCGGTCCGACCTTTTATCGGTTTGAAATGAAGAACCGTCATAAGGAGTGTAGGGTTATTTGAATGTGATGTACGATGAAATGCCGGTCATGTCGAAAACCTTGCGTACATCAGCGTTGGCACCAACCATCTCAATGGCTGGGTTGTTGTCGTATAGTTTGCCTGCATAGAGTACGGCACGGATGCCTGTTGATGCAATGAAGGTGAGGCTTGATGCATCGAACACGATTTTCTCTACTTCTTCTTCGGCGAATTTATCGAATTCCACAATGAGGTTGGTTGCTTTTGTGGTGTCAAGGCTGCCATCAAGCCATACATTCATTGTTGTGTCGTCGATAGTGATGATTTCCTTCTTTTTCATATATATGTTTTTTTGTTGTCACGTTTTTTATACCAACTGGTCGAGTTGATGCTTTAATGCCATGAGTTCATCGCGGCACTGGGTGAGTGTGGAGATAATCTGGGCTGTCTTGTCGGAGTGTGAACGGTTGGCATGAAGCATCTTCTTGGCTGCCGAGATTTTGAAACCACGGACTTTGATAAGGTTGTGGATTACGCGTACCTCTTCAATGTCCTGCTCACGATACTGGCGTGTGCCGTTGACGGCGGTTTTTGGGCGAAGGGTTGGAAACTCCTTTTCCCAGAAACGAAGAGTGGTATCGGTGATATCAAACATCTTCGCAACTTCCTTGATGCTGTAATATATTTTGTGGTTCTTTTCTTCTTTTTCAGCCATAATATAGGGATTGATACGCAAAAATACAAAAAAAATGACTAACAACAAAGGATTTTAAACGAAAGTTTAATCTTAAATGCAAAAAGTGATGAAAATTTAGTAACTTTGCATAATATTTAAAAAGGATAATAGTTAAAACAAAAATATTATGATGACTGCAAAAGAGATTCGTGAATCTTATAAGAAATTCTTTGAGAGCAAAGGTCATACTATTGTGCCTTCTGCTCCTATGGTAATCAAGGATGACCCTACACTGATGTTCACCAATGCAGGTATGAACCAGTTCAAGGATATTATCCTCGGTACTCGTGAACCAGAACCTCGTCGCCGTGCTGACTCGCAGAAGTGTTTGCGTGTTTCAGGTAAGCATAACGACCTTGAGGAGGTTGGTCACGACACTTACCACCACACAATGTTCGAAATGCTCGGCAACTGGTCGTTTGGCGACTATTTCAAGGAGGGTGCCATCGATATGGCATGGGAGTATCTCGTGGATGTGCTGAAGTTGGATCCAGCCGACCTGTATGTGACAGTGTTCGAAGGCTCTGAGGAAGAAGGTCTGGTCCGTGACGACGAGGCTGCAAGTTTCTGGTTGAAGCATGTCCCTGCTGATCATATCATCAATGGTAACAAGCACGATAACTTCTGGGAGATGGGTGATACAGGCCCTTGTGGTCCTTGTTCGGAGATTCATCTCGATTCGCGTACTCCTGAGGAGAAGGCAAAGGTGCCAGGTCGTGAACTCGTAAACAAGGATGATCCACAGGTAATCGAAATCTGGAACATCGTGTTCATGCAGTATGAGCGTAAGGCTGACGGACATCTCGAGCCACTCTCAATGAATGTTATCGACACCGGTATGGGTTTCGAGCGTCTGGTTCGTGCTATCCAGGGCAAGCACTCTAACTACGACACTGATGTGTTCCAGCCATTCATCAAGGAGATTTCCCGCCTTTCGGGCAAGGAGTATGGCAAGGAGGAGGATATCGATGTTGCAATGCGTGTTATCTCTGACCACCTCCGTGCTGTTGCATTCTCAATCGCTGATGGTCAACTCCCTGGCAATGCAAAGGCAGGTTATGTTATCCGCCGAATTCTGCGCCGTGCCGTGCGTTACGCATATACATTCCTTGATCAGAAGGAAGCGTTCATCTATAAGTTGCTCCCTGTGCTTGTTGAGGAGATGGGTGATGCTTACCCAGAACTGCCAGCACAGCGCGAACTCGTTGGTCGTGTTATCAAAGAAGAGGAGGATTCATTCCTCCGTACCCTCGACAAGGGTATTTCAATGCTCACCGATGCTATCGATGAACTGAAGAAGGAGGGCAAGGATGTACTTGATGGCAGCAAGGCTTTCCGTCTGTTTGATACATACGGATTCCCTCTCGACCTTACCGAACTTATCTGTCGTGAAAACAACATCACTGTTGACGAGGAGAAGTTCAATGTTGAGATGGAGGCACAGAAGAACCGTGCCCGCAATGCTGCACAGGTGGAGAACGGCGACTGGGTTATTGTTGGCAGCTATGAGGAGAATCACGAGCAGCAGTTCGTTGGTTACGACTACTCAGAGTATAGTTGTCATATCACTCGCTATCGTATGGTGAAGCAGAAGAAGAACACATTCTTTGAACTTGTGCTCGACCAGACTCCTTTCTACGGAGAGATGGGAGGTCAGGTAGGTGATCAGGGTGTGCTCGTTTCTGAGTATGAGACAGTGAACATCATCGATGCAAAGAAGGAAAACGGTCAGACAGTACATATCGTTACCGAACTGCCAAAGAATATTGAGGCAGAGTTTATGGCATGTGTTGATACCGACAAGCGTGCTGCTTCGGCTGCCAACCACACTGCAACACACCTCTTGGACTATGCTTTGAAGCAGGTTCTTGGTGATCATGTAGAGCAGAAGGGTTCATTTGTTGCACCTGATACACTGCGTTTCGACTTCTCACATTTCGAGAAGGTTACTGATGAGCAGTTGCGTGAGGTAGAGCGTATGGTAAACGCAATGATCCGTGAGGATATCCACCTCCAGGAACATCGCGACACTCCTATCGAGGAAGCAAAGAAACTCGGTGCTATCGCCCTCTTCGGCGAGAAGTATGGCGACACAGTCCGTGTGATCCAGTTTGGTCCTTCTGTTGAGTTCTGTGGTGGTATCCACGCTTCATCAACAGGTCGCATCGGAATGTTCAAGATCTTGTCAGAGGCAAGTGTTGCTGCAGGTATCCGTCGTATCGAGGCTGCTACAGGCCAGAACTGGGAGGAGCAGTGCTATGCTATCGAGGATAATATGAAGGCTATCCGTGCTTTGTTCAACAATGCAAAGGATCTCCAGGGCGCTATCGCTAAGTTCCTTGATGAGAATGCCGAGTTGAAGAAGAAGCTCGAGGGCTTCCGTGCTCAGCAGGTAGAGCGCCTGAAGAAGGAACTCGTAGAGAAGGCTGAGAAGAATGGTGATGTCACCATCGTCAAGGCTGTCGTTGCCCTTGATGCAGCATCGGCAAAGGATCTCGTATTCAAGGTACGCGAGGCTGTTTCGGAGAAGCTCGTATGTGTTGTAGGTGCTCACGATCAAGGTCGTCCATCGTTGAACATCATGCTCTCTGACGATATGGTTGCTACAGGTCTTAATGCAGGCAAGCTCGTTCGCGAGGCAGCAAAACTCATCCAGGGAGGTGGTGGCGGCCAGCCTCACTTCGCTCAGGCTGGTGGTAAGAATGTTGAAGGTCTCCAGGCTGCAGTAGAGAAGGTCGTTGAACTGACAAAGTAACACCCCTTGATTCCTATATATATAATAAGGTGGAAGTCCAATCGGATTTCCACCTTATTATTTGGGGGCTTACAGTGCAATCACCTCCTGGAGTTTGTCGATTTTCTTTAGTTTGTCCATAATGGCGGCGAGTTCTTCCTGGTTGTGTACACGTAACTCGATTGTACCATCGAAGATGTCATCGTGGGTGGCGATGTTCAAACTGCGTATATCGATATTCATATCGCTTGATAGCACTTCTGCCACATCGTGAATCATTCCACTGCGGTCGATACCTCGTATCTGTAACTTCGCCCCGAACAGACGGTCATAGAGAATATCCCAGCGAACATCAAGGATCCTGTCGCCGTAACTTGACTTCAGCGCATTTGCCACGCTGCAAGAACGCTTGTGGATTACTACCTGGTTGTGGCTGTCGATGAAACCAAGGATATCGTCGCCAGGGATAGGTTTGCAGCATTCTGGGAAGTTGAAGCTTGCCAAATTATCTTCAGTGACATATATCGTCTGCTTGCGGTTGAAGTCCTTGCCGACAGTGAACTTCGATTCGTCGGTTATCTGTTCCTTCTTCTCCTTGTTGCTCTTAAGGAATGGCACATACTTACGCCATTTACCCTTGTTCAACCCCTTGCCACGGGCAGCATTGTAGAGTTTGTCGTCGAGTGCAATGCTGGTCTTTGCTATCTCCTGGAAGAGAATCTCGTGCTTGCTGAACTCATAAACCTGACAGATGGTGTCGAGCACAGAAGTTGTCATTTCTATATCCTTTTCGTGGAGCCATTCCTGAAGCATCATCTCACCGTTCTTCTGCATCTCGCGAGCCTCGCGACGCAGG
>JAZQOD010000200.1:0-5725 GCA_045627685.1 Prevotella sp.
CGGAATCTGCTGGCAAATGGATGGACTCGCGATTCAACGCCGATGGTGCCCGACTGGCTGACGGTGCTGCATTCGACCTGATACGAGCTTCTGTCAATCTGGTGCTTGCCGGTCTGCTCGTAGCCCTCGGCACAAGCATGAAACTGCCTCTTTCCACCACATACGTAACATTCATGGTGGCTATGGGTTCATCGCTAGCCGACAGGGCATGGAGCCGCGAGAGTGCAGTGTTCCGTATCACGGGTGTGCTGAGCGTTATCGGTGGATGGTTCATCACAGCCGGGGCAGCTTTCATCATGTGCTATCTGGTGACAAACGTGCTCCATTTCGGTTCGTTTGTGGCTATGGCAATAGCAATTGTGATAGCGATAGCAATGCTGATACGTAGTAATATGAAGTTCAAGAGTGAGGCAACCACCAGCGAGAGTGATTTGATTTTCAAACAGCTGTGCCGAACACACGACAAGAAAGAGCGTTGGCAACTGCTCAAGATGCATGTGGCTCACTGCAACGCCGACCAAATGCATTTTGCATCAGAATGCTACAAGACCATCACTGATGCTTTCTTCCAGGAAGAGTACCGTCCTCTGCGCCATGTGACGCACAAGATTGAGACTGCCCGCAAACAGTTGAAGCGCCAGCGAAGAAGGGAGATTATAGGATTGAGGAAGATTGAACCAATCCTTGCGATGGAAAAGAATACATGGTATTTCCTTGCTAAAAGCAGCATGGAACAGATTCTCTACTGTCTGAAACGTATCAACGATCCTTGCCGTGAGCATGTAGGAAACAGTTTCACGCCTGTTTCGGGAGAGTACACCTACAGTTTCCTTATGGTACAGAAGCAGATGCATAACATATTCCAGCAGGCAGAAGCAATCATCTCTTCATCGGAACAAGACAAGGAGAAAGTTTCGGCATTGAGAGCCCAGGCAGAGAGTGTGCAGAATGGCGTTTCAGACTATCGTAAGTTGATTATCGATTCTATGCAGCAGAATGCTGTGAATATAGAATCAGCTACGGTGTTCTTGAACATCATTCAGGAATCGCAACAGATACTGAGTTGTGTTCGCCATATGCTACGAGGCATGGAGAAGTTCAACAAATAAGAGTCCAGAGCCCCCTCCATCTCCCCCTCGAGGGGAGGGTTACAAAAGGTCCCCTGTCATCTTATTCCACAAACTGTTCGCAGAATTTGTTTTGCCAAAGGCGAGCGTCGGCGACTGGGCATCCGTTCTGGATGATACCGAAGAGAAGCAGATGGCCGTTGGCGCCTGTGACATAGCCGGAAAGGGATGTGATGCCGCCTTCACGGGTGAGGGTGCCGGTCTTTGCCTGTATCCTGCCTCGCACGGATGGTTTATACATTCTGTCGTGCAAAGTACCGGTCTTGCCAGAAATAGGCAGGTAGGAACGGAACATCTTGTAGATATACTCATGGCTGTAGGCATAATGGAGCATACGGACAAGGAATCGTGGGGAGAGACGATCGTGGATACAGAGTCCGCTACCATCATGGATATTACAGACTGCATCAGGATCGCTGCCTAACTCTGTAGCAACAAAGTTGCGCAGATAGCGAGCACCCGATTTGCGCAGGTCGGGACCGTCGCGGAACAGATCTGAGAGAGCGTAGTTGAGGCATTCGGCATGTTCGTTCGACGAGTTCTGCAACGCACGGAAAATGGAGTTACGCATTGGTGTGCGCACCTCGGCTATACGCTTCGAGCCTTTAGGGACCGTAGCAACAACGAGTTGGTCGTCGGAGAAGTTGACACCATGAGTGCGAAGGGCGTATTTCACCTCGTTGCGCATTCGCTGTTCACCTCTATAGAGCATACCGAGATGACTCCTGCGGAGGTCACCAACAATCCAGTGTTCCTCGTGCTGCATTGGTTCGACAATCTTCAGATCGAGCACCACCCTACCCTTGACTCTATGGATGCCTCGCTGACGGAAGGCTTCGACGAGACGGGCGAGTTTCTCGTTGTTCATATAGGGGTCGGATGTAAACTTTAATGCAATATCTCCCACAAGAGTATCGGCCTTCATCTCACCATTGATATATGCTCCACTCTCATAGCACCCGTTTGGTCCGAAACGACGCAATGCAGCAAGGCATGTAAGCATCTTCATGTTCGATGCTGGTGCCATTAGTTGGTCTGGGTTGTGGGCATAGACTTCCTTGCCTGCTGTCTCGTCCCATACATAGATGCCGAGAGTGCCGGCCGGAACGGTGTTGATGACAAAGGAGTCGAGACGATGTGCGAGGTTGGCATCGATAGAGGGGCGGAGCCTCCCTCTGCCTTCGGCATCTCCCCCGTTATGGTGAGAGGGATGAGAGAATAAGGAAGAGGGAAGAGAGGTGATTTTCTCGTAGCCATCGCAACGAAAGAAAATGATTACTGCAAAAAGCAGTAACCATCCTGATATCTTCTTTTTTGAGAGTTTTCTTGCCATATTGGTGCAAATTTACAAAATTTCCGGCAAAAAATCGCAATTACGATTGGCCTTTTGCCCTTTTTTCACTTTTTTTTCTTATCTTTGTCGCAATATATTACTACAATGAATTATGAGCGACGAAATAAAGGAAGTTAACGAAAACGAATACGATATCGAGAACGGCAACGGTAACGATAGCAGTAACGGTGGGACGGAACATTCTGACTACAAGCCTGTGAACCGTTTCGATGCTTCGGCAGTACACCATCTGTCTGGTATGTACCAAACATGGTTTCTGGATTACGCTTCGTATGTAATCCTGGAACGCGCCGTGCCACATATCGAGGACGGTTTCAAACCTGTGCAACGACGCATCCTGCATTCAATGAAGGGTATGGATGACGGCCGTTTCAATAAGGTGGCTAACATCGTGGGACATACAATGCAGTTCCACCCTCACGGCGATGCATCTATCGGCGATGCTCTGGTGCAGATGGGACAGAAAGACCTGCTCATCGATACTCAGGGTAACTGGGGAAACATTCTCACCGGTGCTCGTGCTGCTGCTCCACGATATATCGAGGCGCGACTGACGAAGTTTGCACTGGATGTGGTGTTCAACCCGAAGACCACCGACTGGCAGATGTCATACGACGGACGAAACAAAGAGCCTATTACCCTACCGGCAAAGTTCCCGCTGCTTCTGGCACAGGGTGCTGAGGGTATTGCCGTAGGACTGTCGTCAAAGATTCTTCCTCATAACTTCAATGAACTGTGCGATGCTGCCATCAGTTATTTGCGTGGCGAGGAGTTCGCATTGTATCCGGACTTCCCTACCGGTGGTTCCATCGATGTGTCGAAATATAACGGCGGACAGCGTGGTGGTTCGCTGAAAGTCCGTGCGAAGATCGAGAAATTGGACAACAAGACACTCGTGATTCGCGAGATTCCATTCTCGAAGACTGCCGAGACGCTCATCGACTCTATACTGAAAGCCATCGACAAGGGAAAGATCAAGGCGAAGAAAGTGGAGGACCTGACTGCTGCTCAGGTGGAGATTCTCATCCACTTGGCACCGGGAGTTTCGTCGGACAAGACTATCGACGCTTTGTATGCCTTCTCTGACTGCGAGATAAACCTGTCGCCAAACTGCTGTGTCATCAAGGACAACAAGCCTTGTTTCCTGACAGTGAACGATGTGCTGCGCCACTCTGCCGATCGCACCATGGGACTGCTCCGCAAGGAACTGGAGATTCGCAAAGCGGAACTGATGGAACAACTGTTCTTTGCTTCACTCGAACAGATATTCATCGAAGAGCGCATATACAAGGAGCGCCGTTTCGAGCAGGCTCCTGACATGGATACTGCTATCGCCTTTGTTGACGAGAAACTGACTCCGTTCAAGCCAAGTTTCATCCGTGAGGTGACTCGCGACGATATTCTCAGACTGATGGAGATAAAAATGCAGCGTATCCTGAAGTTCAACAAGGACAAGAACGAGGAGAACATTGCTCGCATCAAGGCCGAGATAAAGGAGATAAACCACGATCTGAAGCACATGACCGATGTAACTATCAAGTGGTTTGAATTTGTGAAGGGCAAGTATGGCGCTGAACATCCACGACTGACAAAGATACAGAACTTCGACACCATCGAGGCTACTAAAGTGGTAGAGGCTAACGAGAAACTGTATATCAACCGCCAGGAGGGTTTCATCGGCACAGGACTGAAGAAGGACGAATTCGTGTGCAACTGTTCGGACATCGACGACATCATCATTTTCTACAAGGACGGAAAATACAAGATTATCCGTGTGGCAGAGAAGATCTTCGTTGGTAAGAATGTGCTCCACCTGCAGGTGTTCAAGAAAAACGACCAGCGTACTATTTATAATGTGGTGTACCGCAATGGTAAGCAGGGATACTATTACGCTAAGCGTTTCAATGTGACATCGATGACTCGCGACAAAGAGTACGACCTCACTCAGGGCGAACCAGGTTCACGAGTGCTGTATTTCACTGCAAACCCTAACGGTGAGGCGGAGATTATCAAGGTGACACTCGATCCAAACCCTAAACTGCGTCGTATCTTCATCGACTACGACTTTTCCGATATTGCCATCAAGGGTAGAGCTTCGAAGGGTAACCTACTGTCGAAGTTTACCATCCACCGTATCAGCATGAAGAGCCAAGGACGCTCGACACTGGGCGGGCGCAATGTGTGGTATGATCCAGATGTGAACCGCATCAACTATGACGGCAACGGACGATTGCTGGGCGAGTTCAAGGAGGGCGACCAGATTCTTGTTATCCTGAAGACTGGCGAGTACTACCTGACGAACTTCGATGTGAACAACCATTACGAGGAGAACATTCTCCGTATAGAGAAGTACGAAGAGAACAAGGTATGGACCGTTGTGCTCTATGATGCCGACAACCAAGGCTATGCTTATCTGAAACGCTTCATTATGGAGAACACGAAGAAACACCAGAACTTCCTCGGTGAGAATCCAAAGAACGAGATGGTGATTATCACCGACCAGGCGAGTCCTGTAATAAAGGTGACATTCGGTGGTGATGATGCCTTCCGTGAACCAATGGAGATTGAAGCAGAGCAGTTCATTGCTGTGAAGGGCTTCAAGGCAAAGGGTAAGCGCATCGCGACATGGGCTATAGAGAAGATAGAGGTAGAAGCCCCCCTACCCCCAGATGGGGAGGTCCCTTCGGTAGAAGGGGAAAACGATAGTGAAGAAGCCCCAACAGCCTCCCAGCCTCTAAAGGGGGAGGAACGAGAGGTAGCGGGCGAAAGCGATAGCGATGGCGAAGGAACCCCTCATGCTCCGGAAGAGGAGGAACCGGCAGATGATAAGCCGGCATCAAACGAACTGAACTTCAGAGTGGATGATGACGGACAGTTCTCATTGTTCTAAATAATTTGTGGAATTCGTGACATTCGTTGATAAAAAAACATATATAATCAAAACTATCGTAGCACTTGCAATGCTATGGTCGGGACTCGGTGTCTCGGCGCAGGAATGGGTTTGCATCGACAGCATTTCCGGGATAGTGTATGCTCCTACGGAGAAGACGAACCTCTTCGGTGTGGGCTATTCATCGTTGATTGACACATATCTGTCACCAGAACATTATAACGGTGTAGAACTGAGATACATCGGCGAACGCACCAAAAACACTTCTGCCACATTTTCTCATACATGGACGACACAGGGCTTTGTGTCAAGCACAAGTCCTCGTTCGGAGAACACCAACGACCTGACGGCAAT
>JAZQOD010000201.1:0-4985 GCA_045627685.1 Prevotella sp.
ATGGTACTTCTCGTAGAGTTCGTAAGGCACAGCATAGAGGTAAGCCTCTGCTGGCATTGTTGAGTGGAATGCGTTGTCGAAGACACATACCTGTGGAGTGGTTGGCATGAGGGCGTCAACGGCACGGATACCACGAAGGTGACCGGCATTGTGAACTGGTGCGAGGTCGCAGAGTTCCTCGATACCTTCCTCTACGCTCTGGTCAACGATGACGCTCTCGCAGTACTTGTCACCACCCTGCACGATACGGTGACCTACAGCATCGATTTCCTCGAGCGACTTGATTGCACCGAACTCTGGGTTGAGCAAGCATTCGAAAACGAGGCTTACACCTTCCTTATGAGTTGGGAGGTCGCGCATGATCTGCTTCTTTGAGCCGTCAGGCATTACTACTTTGATGAAAGCCTCGTCGAGGCCGATACGCTCTACGCCACCAGCAGCAAGGACTGCGTTGTTGTCCATGTTGTAGAGTTTGTATTTAATAGAACTGCTACCGCAGTTAAGGACCAAAATTTTCATAAGACCCACCCCCCGTCCCCCTCCCGTTATATAGGGAGGGGGAGTAGAATGTTTATCCTCCCAGGAGTGGTTGGGGAGTTTTTTATTTGTTTATTCTATTGATTAACTCCTTGATTCTTGAAACGGCGTTCTCTGGATTGAAGAGAATCTCTTCGTTTCTGAATCGCATTACATAAAGACCCATTTTATTGAGCGCGGCAGATCTGATGTAATCATCTTCTTGCTGCTCCCTTTCTGCATGATACCCTCCATCAACTTCTATGACAAGATTGTAATATGGAATTAGAAAATCTACGATGTAATCGCCAACAATATGTTGCCTATGAACTCTTGTGCCTAACGCATTGTCTTTTAGACAATACCATAATGCTGTTTCTGCGGGTGTAGGATGCTTTCGGTTTTCTCGGGCAAATCCTTTTAGTATAACATATCTGTCGGGAGAAGAAGTTCTGTATTTCCACATAGTCGAAGATAGTATCTATTCCCCCTCCCTACATAACGGGAGGGGGTAGGGGGAGGGTCGGGTTACTTTGCATCCATAGCCTGGCAGGCGGTGATGGCTACCATGTAGTAAACATCATCGACTGAACAACCACGAGAGAGGTCGTTTACAGGACGAGCGATACCCTGAAGGATAGGACCGATGGCGATGGCATCACCGAGACGCTGAACGAGTTTGTAGCCGATGTTTCCAACCTCGAGGTTTGGTGCTACGAGCACATTTGCATGACCAGCAATTGCTGAACCCGGAGCCTTCTTCTCGCCTACAGATGGAACGAGGGCTGCGTCTGCCTGGAGTTCACCGTCGATCTTCAATTCAGGTGCGAGTTCCTTTGCAATAGAGAGAGCCTCTGTCACCTTGTCAACAACCTCGTGCTTTGCAGAACCCTTTGTTGAGAACGACAACATTGCGACACGTGGCTCAGCGAAACCGGCTACGCTCTGTGCTGTCTGTGCTGTACAAACGGCAATCTGTGCTAACTGCTGAGCGTCTGGCATTGGAGTAACGGCTACATCGCCCATTACCAAAACACCATTTTCACCATACTGTGGCTGCTTTGTGATGAGGAGCATTGCGCCAGAAACGCAAGTGATGCCAGAAGCACACTTGATAATCTGGAGTGCAGGACGAAGAGTCTCGCCAGTTGTAGAGAGAGCACCGGAAATCTGACCATCTGCATCGCCTGTCTTGATGATCATACAACCGAAATAGAGAGGGGCTTTGATGAGTTCACGAGCCTGCTCGATAGTCATACCCTTCTTCTTACGGAGTTCAGCCAAAAGGGCTGCATACTCCTCGCTCTTTGGACTTGTCAGTGGGTCGATGATAGTAGCCTTGTCGATGTTGGTAAGGCCCCACTGTGCAGCGAGACCGTTGATCTCGTCTACATTACCGATAAGGATGATGTTTGCCAGGTCGTCGGCAAGAACCTTGTCGGCGGCACGCAATGTACGCTCCTCAGTAGCTTCTGGGAGCACGATACGCTGCTTGTAATTCTTAGCGCGTTCGCAAATTTGCTGTAATAGATCCATAGAAAATATGTTAATATTTTAATTGATAATTGATAATTATAGCAGTTATGCTTTGTAATCGACGTTATTTCGTCACTCTCCGGTGAGGATGCTCTCGAGTTCTTCGGCCGAGAGTCGTACACGGAACTGACCGTTCATCGCTACGGTGATACGGCCTGTTTCTTCGCTCACTACGATAACTATGGCATCGCTTTCCTGACACATACCCATGGCAGCGCGATGACGAAGACCGAACTCCTTGGGGATGTTGAAGTCGTGAGATACCGGAAGGATACATCCCGCAGCCTTGATACGCTTGTTGGAGATGATCATCGCTCCATCGTGGAGTGGGGAATTCTTGAAGAAGATATTCTCGATGAGTCGCTGGTTGATGCGGGCATCCACCAAGTCGCCGGTTGCTACGATGTCGTTCAGTTCGTCCTCACGCTCCACCACAATAAGCGCTCCCACCTTCTGACGCGCCATATTCATACATGCCAAGACGATTGGCATGATGGTTTCGCGTGTTACTGTGGTCTGTCCCTTGCGGGCAATACCGAACCATTTTGTCAGTCGGCTCATACGCTGGTGGGAACCTACTGAGTAGAGGAACTTGCGAATCTCCTCCTGGAAAAGTACTATCAGTCCGATGGCACCCACGCTGATCAACTGGTTCATGATGCTACCGATGAGGCGCATCTCGAATATCTGGCTCACTACAAGCCAAATCAATACGAATACCATGACACCGATGAACACGTTCAGTGTGCGGCTCACCTTCATCAGGCGGTATATGTAGTAGAGAACGATTGCGACAAGAAGAATGTCAACGGCGTCCTTTATTCCGAAATCTATGAGCATCGTGGGAAGTTAAGGGTTAAAAGTAAAGAGTGAAGAGTGGATTTTAACGGCTTCGGCGGCTTCGCGCACATCGTGAACACGGAGTATGTCGGCTCCCTCCATTAGTGCTATGGTGTTCACCACCGTTGTTCCGTTCAGCGCTTCTGTAGGTGAGGTGCCGAGCAGTTGCCATATCATTCGTTTGCGACTCACACCAGCCAATATAGGCAGGCCGAAAGTCTTCAACTGGTGCTGCTCCCTCAACATCGCATAGTTCTGGGCAATATCCTTACCGAAACCGTAGCCCGGATCAAGGATGATGTCCTCGATGCCTTTTGATGTGAGGAATGCCACCTTCTCGTGGAACAATTCGGCAGTAGTCTCCATCGTTGGTCGTTGCGACATCAGTATATACCCTGTGTGAGCGCTTCGCATAGTGTCGAGCAGTGTGTCGTCGCCAGGTGTGAATACTTCACCCTCGGAAATGTCGTTTATGATGTCAGCCCCGAACTCTTCTATTGCCATCATCGCTACCGATGGTCGGAAGGTGTCTATAGAGAGGATTGCTTCGGGTTGTTCACGACGCACAATCTCCAGAGCACGACGCATACGAGCCAGTTCCTCGGCCTCGTCCACAACGATGCCCCCTGGACGGGTGGAGCACGCTCCTACATCAATCATCACACCACCCTCGCTGATGATGGCGTTGGCACGATTGGCAATTTCCTGTTCCGTCTGCTTGCGGCTTCCCGCAAAGAACGAATCAGGTGTGGCGTTGAGAATGCCCATGACAACCGGTTCAGCGAAAGTCATTCGCTGTCCACGGATAGTGAGATGAAAAGGATTTAATTCACACATGACACAAAATTACTGCAAAATGGCGAGATATGCAAGAGATAGACAAATAAATTAAAATTTATTTCACTTATATGCGTGTGTTATCCATTTTTAAGCGCAAATTATTTCCGATTACGGCGGAAAATGGTTACTTTTGCAAGACATAAAATAAAAATGATATGGATATAAAGGAACTATACGCAATATACCAGGAGCATCCGGTGGTGACCACCGACAGTCGTGATGTACCTCAGGGGTCTATTTTCTTCGCCTTGAAAGGAGAATCGTTTGATGGCAACAAGTATGCCGTGCAGGCTTTGGAAAAAGGTGCATCGTATGCCGTTATCGATGATGCAGAGGTGTTCAACAGCGCTGAGATGGACGAGACCATTGGTGAGAAATCGCTCATTCTTGTTGATGATGTACTCCAGACCTTCAAGGACCTTGCCCGTGAGCACCGTCGCCAGTTTGATATTCCAGTGATTGGCATCACCGGCACTAATGGAAAGACAACAACCAAGGAACTTCTCTCGGCTGTGTTGAGCGAGAAATACAATGTTATGTTCACCCAGGGCAACTTCAATAATGATGTCGGTGTGCCAAAGACCTTGTTCCGTCTGACTCCAGAACATGAGATAGCCGTGGTGGAAATGGGTGCCAGTCATCCGGGGGATATCAAAACTCTCGTGGAGACGGCCGAACCAACTTGCGGACTTATTACTAATGTAGGACGCGCTCACCTGCAAGGTTTCGGTTCGTTTGAAGGTGTGAAGAAGACAAAGGGAGAGCTTTATGATTTCATCGTAGAAAGTGAAAAACGAAAAGTGAAAAGTGAAAAGTCGGAGTTGCCTTTTGTGTTTTTGAATACCAAGGACGCTGATCTGTGCGAGATGGCGGAGCAGAGATGTGTGAAGACTGAGGCGTATGTAGAGGGACGAGTGCTGAGATGCGACCCATTCCTGAATGTGGAACTCGAGGACGGTACCATCATCCACACCAAACTCATTGGTTCGTATAATGTGGTGAATGTCCTTGCCGCAATGACCGTAGGACGCCATTTTGGTGTCAGCAATGAACAGATAGTTCATGCTTTGGAGAATTATACCCCATCAAACAACCGTTCACAGTTGACCGTCACAGAGAAGAACCACCTCGTTGTCGATGCCTACAACGCTAACCCAACCAGTATGGCAGCCGCGATAGACAACTTCCGCCTTATAGAGACCGACCAGCCGAAGATGGCAATCCTCGGTGATATGAAGGAACTCGGTGAGGTA
>JAZQOD010000202.1:0-30229 GCA_045627685.1 Prevotella sp.
GAACATATTGAAGTCGAAGTTCTTCCAAGAGAGGTGGATGTTGAGACCGTATGAGAAGTTTGGTACTGGATTGAAGATCCATGTGCGGTCAGCCTCAGAAATTCTACCATCACCGTTGAGGTCAGCATACTTCAAACCACCAACGCGAGCTGCTGGCTGGCCTGCTGAGATAACCTCCTCACGGCTCTGATAGAGACCTTCAACTACATAACCGAGGAGTGAACCGTATGGACGAGCATCGTCAGCAAGGTTGTGGAAGTCATTGTGCTCGTAAGAGTTCTTTGACTTCTCTGGGAGATATGTAACCTTGTTGCGGAAGAAGTCGAGGTTACCATTGATGTTGTACTGGAGACCGTAAGATGTAGTGTGACGATAGCCGAGGTTGAACTCGAGACCGCTGTTCTTCATTGTAGGACCGTTGATCCATGTAGCACCACCTTCACCGATTGCACCAAGGTATGCTGGCTGTACGAGCATATCCTTTGTCTGCTTGAGGAAGACATCGATACCACCGTAAACATCACCATCGAAGAGCTGGAAGTCAGCACCGAAGTTCCACTGTGAGGTTGTCTCCCACTTGAGGTCCTTGTTCTCTGACTGAACCTTGATGTAACCTGAAGGGAATACACCAGAGTTCTGGAGGTTTACATCGTAAGCAGTAGATGTACCGCGGTCAGCACCGTAGTCAGCACGGTAGAGACCGAAGTGAGCGATGTTAGAGTTCATTGCCTGGTTACCAGTCTGACCCCATGATGCACGAAGCTTGATATCGCGAACCCAGTCAGCCTTGATGTACTTTGAGATACGGTAACCGAGAGATGCTGCAGGGAAGGTACCATACTGGTGGTTTTCACCGAAGCGGCTTGAACCGTCATGACGGATTGTGAAAGAAGCAAGGAGGAGATCCTGCCAGTTGTAGTCAACCTTACCGAAGTAAGACATAAGTTTGTAAGCATCACCGGCACCTGTAACTGTCTGGATACCAGTACCTGCGTTAGGCCACATATAGTCATAGTTCTCGAGAACGTAGTCAACACGTCTTGCTGAGAAGTCGAGACCAAAGTCCTGATGAGCCTCAAGACCGGCGAGAACAACGAAGCTGTGGTTCTCCCAAGGAGTGAAGCTATACTGTGCAGTATTTGACCAAGTCCACTTTGTTGACTGGCTCTGAGACATTACAGAAGCATTTGTATCGTTGTTTACAACATCTGAATGCCACTTGTAAGTCACGCTACGGATATTACCGTTAGTATAGTCGAGACCGAAGTTTGAACGGATGAGCAAGCCCTTGATAGGAGTGATGTCAACGTATGCGTTAGCAAACAAACGCCACTTCTTCAAACGGTTGTCGCGGTTGTGATAGAGCTCACGGAGTGGGTTCTGGCGGTCAGACATACCACCGACAGGACCAGAGAATGTCTCGCCGTCTTCCTCATAAATAGGAAGTGTTGAAGCCATCTTCAATGCATTCTCCATTGGAGCACAGTCCACATTATTAGAATAAGAGATAGTAGCATTCTCACCAACTGTAACGATGCTATTGATCTTATAAGAGGTGTTCATACGACCAGTGAAGTTCTCGAAGTCAGTGTACTTCAGAACACCAGTAGCCTTCTTATAGCCGAATGAGAAGAGTGAAGAACCCTTTTCAGCAGCCTTTGAGAGAGAGAGGTCATAGTTCTGTGTAATACCAGTACGGCCGATTGCCTTTACCCAGTCTGTATTACTGAACATCATTGTACGCTTAGAGTTCATGAAACCATCGTAGCGGCCATTGACAGTGAAGTTCTCAATCTGTCCTGTTACAGGATTGTAAGCAGATGCTGCGATACCATCATTAGCGTGGAGAGTGATGCCGTATGTATTAGCATATGTCTCAGGATCAACACCATCGTTGAATGCAGCCTGTGCCATTGCAGAAGCATAGTCGCCTGAGTTGAGGAGATTCATCTTCTGGCTCATCCAAGCAGCAGTTACAGATGAATTGAAGTCGATATTTACCTTATCGCCCTTCTTACCCTTCTTTGTTGTAACGATGATGACACCGTTAGCAGCACGAGAACCGTAGATAGAAGCTGAAGCGGCATCCTTCAATACCTGCATTGACTCGATATCGGCAGAGTTCAAAGTATTCATAGAACCACTGTATGGAACACCATCGAGGATGATCAGTGGAGCTGTGGTTGAACCACCCATAGAACCGAAACCACGGATCTGGATGTGAGCCTCGCCTGCAGGAGAACCAGTACTTGTAATGGTCATACCTGCAACCTTACCCTGCAAACCTGACATAGGGTCAGTAGAACTTGGCTTGAAATCCTTGTTGTCGACAACGCCTACAGAACCAGTAAGGTCTGCCTTACGCTGTACCTGATAACCAGTGACAACGATCTCGCTGAGCTGCTGTGACTCATCGCTGAGAACGATGTTCAGATTTGTACCAGGCTTTACGCTCTGAGTTTCAAAACCTAAGTAAGAAATCTCAAGAGTTGCATCTGCTGGAGTGGTGATGGTGAAATTACCATCGAAATCCGAGATAGCAGCATTCTTGGTACCTACTTCAATAATGGTAGCGCCAATGATAGGCTCTCCTGTTCCATCAACGATAGTACCCGTTGACTGGATTGTCTGTGCGAAGGCAGGCAGGAACCCTCCTATCACACATAACAAAAGAACGATAGATTTAAGTTTGTTCATAAAATAGTAATATTAAAAATTATTGTCTGTTTATAGCGTCAATGCTTCATTACTTTGACACTCTCACCTTGTCTAATGTAGACTTAGGGAAGATGAGGTTTGTGAGAACCACCTCACCATCGTTACCGAATACCTCGATTGAGCACTTGTCGATGAAGACGCGGAGCGAAGTGAGTTTATTGTAGACAGGGGCTGTTGTCACACATGCAAAGTTCTGGTTGAAATTAACCTCACCACTCTTTGTACGGTCAACAGAAAGTGTCATAAGGTTCTGATCATAAACAATCTTCACTTCCTCACCCTCGTTGTTAGAGAGAGTCCATGTTGCTGAACCCTTAACCTTGAACTGCTTGTCGAGACCAGCACCATCATATTCTGGTGAAGGGCGTGAACCTACATAGAGTTCACCGTCCTGACCTTCATAGAGGAACATATCGCGGGCAATAGAGTTTGCTGAACGGAACTGCATTGTTGGAACATCGTTGGCATACTCCCAGTTAGACATCCATGCCAATACAGTGCGACGGTTATCTGGTGCGCCATAGAAAGAAACTGTAGCATAGTGATCCTTACCATAGTCCATCCAAAGGCCACCATTCTGATAGCGCTCTGGGTTGTCGACAGTGAACTTATGACCGTCGAAGTCGCCAATGAAATACTGTGTGGCAGAGCCACCCATTGGACCACCAGGGTTGATGTTGCAAACAAGTACCCACTTCTGTGCAGGGGTGCGGAACTTTGAGTTCTTTGCCTTTGGATTTGGCAAGGGGAAGAGGTCTGGGCACTCCCAAACCCCACCATGGCCACCGATGCCAAGACCGAAACGGCTTTCCTCTGTCCAGTCCTTGAGGTTTGGTGAAGAGTAGAGACGCATCTCCTGGCCACTTGCCATGATGAGGTTCCACTTGCCAATCTCCTCGTTCCAGAATGGATTAGGATCGCGGAAGTCAGGGATGTCGGCAGTAAGCACTGGGTTGTTCTCGTACTTTGTGAAGGTGTTGCCACCATCGAGCGAGTAAGCCAACGACTGCTCCTGGATATCGCAACCGAATGCTGTAGGACGAGCAGAAGTGTACATTGCTACGACAGCATCCTTACCGAAACCTGTTGTGTTGTTGTGGTCGATGACACAAGAACCTGAGAAGATTGCACCAAGTGCGTCACCCCAAAGGGCTGGTTCACGATGCTCCCAGTTGATGAGGTCCTTTGATACAGAGTGACCCCAAGTCATGTTGTTCCACATTGAACCATAAGGGCCATACTGATAGTAAAGGTGCCACTCGCCATTGAGATAGAACATACCGTTTGGGTCGTTCATCCAAGCATATTCAGGAGTGTGGTGATATACAGGACGGAATTTCTCGACATTGGTTGCATCGAATGTATCAGAAAGAGTGATGTTATTAAGACAAATCTCTGAACTTACACCACCACGGTTGCTATGATCAACTGGGATGTGTGCTTCAAGAAGGAGGTCCATACCCTCATGATTGTCAATGATGTAAGGCACATAATAGTCGATATGACTCAAAGCCAAACGCACATTGATGGTGCGAACGAGTTCGTTGTTACGGATTACACGAATGTTTGCCTCAGCAGCCTTCTCCTCGATAGGAAGGAGCAAGTACTTACTCTGCTCGTTGGCAGAAATTCTGATGTTCACATGATCGCCAGCCAACTTCTCGATGGAGAGCCCCTGCGCAAAGGCACAGACCGAACACAAAGAAGAGGCAATGAATGCAAATGCCAATTGTTTGATTCTCATAAGACAGAATGTTTAAGTTTTATTTTATTTACGATTATTGTTATCAATTGCTGGCAACTTTTATATAGATACAAAAATTCCAAATGCAAAATTAATCTATATCAAGATGTGTGTTTGTAAAAACAAAAAAAATCACTTGTAAATTCGTTGCAATGCAACAAAAATGCCAAACATGCAACATTTTTAGCTGTCAAAACAAGGCCAAACGCATAAAATCCTAATGAAATCACTGATGTTATGCGCATATGCAAACCTTCACGTCAGGATGAATTCATAAGTCCGACGAGACTAATTCTATGCAATAATACGAGCACCTATGCAACATATGTCACAAATGCCACATACAAATATTCGCTGTTTGGGGCGACAAACGACTCCAAACGGAAATCGCCTCCCAAAACAGAAAAAGACTGCCTGGAAGGCGAAATAGACATATTTGCTTTTGATATTTAACGGCGTCCGTGAGTTGGATTCTCGCCGTACATATCCTTGTAGCATTTGGTGAAGTATCCAGGTGAAGAAAATCCCACTTTGTAGGCAATCTCCGAAATGTTGAGCGAAGAATCACTGAGCAACAAGCGTGCCCGTTTCAATCGTGACTGTTTGATATACTCGGCTGGCGACAATCCTGTGAGAGCCTTCACCTTTCTATATAATTGTACGCGCGAGAGTTTCATTTCGTCAGCGAGATCCTCAACACTGAGGTTGCTGTCGGTGAAATGGCGCTCAAGGGCGTCCTTGAAGTTCTGAAGGAACACATTTTCCTCGCGATAGAGACTTTCATCACCTGTGAGTACATCCTCACCAGTTTCATTAACTCCATGATTCTCCTTGTTGGCAATAGTTGCCTCAATGAGTTTGTCACGCTGTTCTTCAAGTTCATCGCGCTGACGCTCAACGGTTTCCTTCTCCTGAGCAAGACGGGCGCTGAGACGGTTTTTCTGATGATAAGCCCTTGTGGCAATAAGCATACATACAGCAATTACTACTATGACGAAGAGTAACAAATAGAGGAGAGTACGCTGTGCATCAATTTGATTGATGAATCTGTCAACACGACGGTTCAACTGTCGCAGGTTATTTCCTTGACGCACAATCTCTTCATTCTGCATCAACAGCACCTTGGCATTATCAAGCGTCACAAGCGATGTATTCATCTTTATCTCCTGACTGAACTTCTTTCCGTCAAGGATGTCGATAGCAAGTTGCAGGACTTCATCGCCATGCGTAGGATAAACCGCTGATACATTGAGGGCTCCATCACGAACAAGAGTCATACCACCCTCTTTTGTAGGAAGGGCATCAACACCGGCAAAGAGGATTCCAGAACATTCTATATTTCTTTTCTGCAAAATTTTCTTCGCTCCCATCGCAATACGGTCGTTGGCTCCGTAAACACAATCGATGCGTCCGTGATAATCCGCAAGCACTCGTTCCATTGCCTCCATACCCGACTCCTCTGTCCAGTTATCATTTTCCATTGAAATAACCTTGATATCCGGACGAGTTGCTATGACTTGGTCGAAACCGACCTTTCGGTCGATTGCCGGCGACGAATTCTTTTCGCCTTCAATCTCGATAATCACTGCATTTGCTGGCATCCTTTCCATAATATAATGTGCAAGGAGTTCACCAATGAGAACATTATCAGCGCCCATGAAAGTTGTGTACTTATCCGAATCTGTCTTACGGTCGAAAAGTATCACAGGAATGCCTTTGTCATAAGCACGATCAATGGCTGGTGAAATGGTACTTAACTGCTGTGGTGAAGCAATAAGCAAGTCAATTCCTGTTGCAACAAGCGAGTCAATCTGCGCCATCTGGTGCTTGTAATCATCGTTAGCACAGGCATAACGCAGTTCTACTCCTTCATAGAAATAGGTAGACATGTCCATCTCGTCGTGTAATTTCTCACGCCACGAGTCTTCCGAACACTGAGATACGCCAATAACATATGTCTTTTTTTCTTGTCCACAAGAGCAAAGAAACAAGGTTATTAACAAAGTTAATAAAAGGCGGCAATACTTCATATATACTTTATGTTTTAGGTTCAAAATTCCGGATAAAATTACAAATAATATTTAAACTACCCAAATAAATTACACATTTTAAGTAGCAAATTTAATATTTTTCAGTTTGAGGATAGTAAACCGACCAGGACAAGAAAGAGTTTTTTGCTTATTTCCTTTGAAAAGTCAATAACAATTATTACTTTTGTGGGTAAATTTCCGGAAAGTGGTTTTTCGGCGACAGAAAATAGATAAACATTACATAACAGATGGTTTTCAAATATGATGTAATTGTCATTGGTGGTGGACATGCTGGAGCAGAGGCTGCATCAGCATCAGCTCGTATTGGTGCAAAGACCTGTCTCGTCACAATGGATATGAACAAGATCGGTCAGATGAGTTGCAACCCTGCTGTCGGTGGAATCGCAAAAGGACAGATAGTACGCGAGATTGACGCTTTGGGCGGCCAGATGGGACTAGTAACCGATGCTACCGCGATACAGTTTCGTATGCTCAACCGTGGAAAAGGTCCTGCCGTATGGAGTCCTCGTGCTCAATGCGACCGTGGGAAATTCATCTGGAAATGGCGTGAAACACTCGATTCCACCGAAAATCTCGATATCTGGCAGGACCAGGCTGAAGAATTATTGGTAGAAAACGGTGAAGTAGTAGGTGTCCGAACTATCTGGGGAGTGGAGTTCCATGCAAAGTCAGTAGTGGTAACCGCAGGAACATTCCTCAATGGATTGATGCATATTGGCAGAAAAATGGTTCCGGGAGGTCGTTGTTCTGAACCAGCCGTCAGCGGTTTTACCGAGTCATTGACTCGTCACGGTATCCGTTCTGACAGAATGAAGACTGGTACACCTGTAAGAATAGACCGTCGCTCGGTACATTTTGAAGACACAGAAAAACAGCCAGGAGAGACAGATTTCCATCAGTTCAGTTACTTAGGTCCTCACCGCCAACTGCCACAGTTACCTTGTTGGACCTTCAACACAACCAAGGAATGTCACGATATTCTGCGTAGCGGATTGGCAGATTCACCGCTTTTCAACGGTCAAATACAGAGTACAGGTCCTCGTTACTGCCCTTCGATTGAGACTAAATTGGTGACTTTTGCTGATAAGGAACAGCATCCATTGTTCCTCGAACCTGAGGGCGACAATACAAACGAGATGTATCTAAACGGTTTTTCTTCAAGTATGCCAATGGAAATACAGTTGGAAGCATTGAAGAAGATACCTGCTTTACGCGACGTGAAGGTGTATCGTCCAGGTTACGCAATTGAATACGACTATTTCGATCCGACTCAATTACAGCACACCTTAGAATCAAAGATTATCAAAGGGCTCTATCTGGCAGGACAGGTGAACGGCACAACTGGTTATGAGGAAGCCGGTGGTCAGGGATTAATGGCCGGTATTAATGCTGCTCTAAGATGTTCGGGCAACGAGCCTTTCATCCTTGGCAGAGACGAGGCTTATATAGGAGTGCTCATCGATGACCTCGTTACTAAGGGTGTTGACGAACCATATAGAATGTTCACCTCACGTGCCGAATACCGAATCCTGCTAAGACAGGATGATGCAGATGCAAGATTAACGGAAAAAGCGTTCAATATGGGTATTGCCACATCAGAAAGAATGAACTGGTGGAAGGAAAAGGAGACAGCCGTCAACGACCTTTTATCATTCTGCGAAAATTATCCGATAAAACCGAAGGAAATTAATTCGCAACTTGAAAATCTTGGCACTACTCCACTCCGTTTTGGCTGTAAATTAAGTGAACTGATATCGCGTCCACAGTTAAGCATGAATTCTCTTGCAAAAGTCATTCCTGAACTCAAAGAAAGAATTGCGAAATTGCCAAACCGAAATGAAGAAATCGCCGAATCCACCGAGATTAAGATTAAGTATAAAGGTTATATCGAGCGCGAGAGAATTATTGCCGATAAGATGCATAGATTGGAGAATATAAAGATAAAAGACCGTTTTAACTACTCCAAACTCCACGAGATATCAACTGAGGGTCGCCAAAAACTGCAACGCATCAATCCAGAAACCTTAGCACAGGCTAGTCGAATTCCGGGCGTTTCACCGAGCGATATCAATGTTTTACTTGTGCTTTTAGGCAGATAAACCGAACCAACAATACTGTTCGCGCTCAAACAAATAGAAACTTGTGTTACACGCGGAAAGCGTTGAAATAACGAAGAATATATATGTTTCACGTGAAACTAAAATAAAAATCTCCGTTAAAATCGCGAGATATTTCAATAACAAATAAGTAATAATACATAAATCAACAACAGTATGAATAACAAAAAACTCCTTGAAAATCTGCGTGTAATTCCAGATTTCCCAATTCCAGGAATTCAATTCCAAGATGTAACTACTCTCTTTCAGAACGCAGAGTGTCTTCAAATTATGCGCGATGAAATCGTAGACATTTACAAAGACAAAGGCATTACTAAGGTAGTAGGAATCGAGAGTCGAGGTTTTATGATGGCAGGCGTTGTTGCATCAGAACTCAAAGCCGGTGCCGTTATGTGTCGCAAGCCAGGTAAATTACCAGCAGAAACAATCAAGCAGTCATACAAGAAGGAGTATGGCGAGGACACCATCGAAATTCACAAAGGATCAATCGATGAAAATGACGTTGTTTTAATCCACGACGACCTTCTTGCAACTGGTGGTTCAATGCGCGCTGCATACGATTTGGTTAAGAAATTCAACCCGAAGAAGGTCTACGTAAACTTCATTATTGAACTCACAATAGAAGGACTCCACGGCAGAGACGCCTTCGAACCTGATACCGATATCAGCACTCTTCTTGTAGTGTAAGGCTGAGCCAAAAATGAATATTTAGCGAAGGATGGAGACGTAAAGTTTCACGTGAAACATAAAGACGTTATCGTTAACAATTAAAAGTGAAACTTCCCCACCCTATCTAATTTAGATGATATGACACGCGAGGAAAACGAAGCACGAATTGCAAGGTTGAAAACAATAGCTCTCAGCCTTCCCGAAGCACCAGGATCATACCAGTTCCTGGACGAGAACGGCGTGATCATATATGTGGGTAAGGCAAAAAACTTGAAGGCAAGAGTGACTACATACTTCCATACAGAGGTTGACAGGTACAAAACAAAAGTACTTGTCAGCAAAATATGGGACCTGAAATACACTCGCACAAACTCTGAAGAGAGTGCCTTATTATTAGAAAATAGTCTGATAAAGCAATACAATCCACGCTATAATGTTCTTCTGAAAGATGGTAAGACATACCCTTCAATATGCATTACAAAAGAACCACTACCACGCATATTCAAGACACGAACCATCAATAAAAAATTCGGCAAGTTCTATGGGCCATATAGTCAGGTCAGCACTATGTACGCTGTTCTTGATTTGATCAACAAAACTTACCTTCCTCGTCGTTGCAGAATGGTTATAACAGAGGAAGGAATAGCCCAAGGCAAATATAAACCTTGTCTCGAATATCATATCAAAAACTGTAAAGGTCCGTGTATAGGAAAGCAAAGTATTGATGATTACCGCGAGAGCATAAAACAGGCAGCAGAAATCCTTGAGGGGAAAACCCGTAAACTGAGCAAGGAGATATATGAACAGATGCTTCAAAAAGCAGCCGAATTAAAGTTCGAAGAGGCTGAAGAATTGAAGCAGAAATACATCCTCTTGGATAGTTTTGTTGCAAAGAGTGAGGTTGTCAGTTACACAATCACCGATGTGGATGTCTTCACCATTGTCGACGATGACTCGCAAAGTCATGCTTTCATCAACTATATTCATGTTACAAACGGTACGATAACCCAAAGTTTTACATACGAATATAAGCGCAAGTTGGATGAAACAGATGAGGAACTCCTCCTTACTGCTATTCCAGAGATTCGCCAACGATTTGGAAGTAAGGCAAAAGAGGTTATTGTGCCATTCGAAATGGACTGGAAATTGCCTGATGGAGCAGAGTTTTTTGTACCACAGAAAGGCGATAAAAAACGACTTCTGGAACTGTCGGAACTGAATGGAAAACAGTATAAGGTGGACCGTCTCAAACAAGCCGACAAACTTAACCCTGAGCAGAAGCAGACAAGATTGATGAAAGACTTGCAAGCAAAACTCGGTATGGAGAACCTGCCGTACCTCATCGAGTGCTTCGACAACTCCCACATCTCAGGTACCGATGCGGTTGCAGGATGTATTGTCTTCAAGGGAATGAAACCTTCAAAGAAAGACTACCGCAAATACAACATCAAAACCGTTGTTGGTCCCGACGATTATGCATCTATGCAAGAGGTGGTAAGACGCCGTTACACCCGTATGATAGAAGAGGATACTCCCCTACCCGACCTTATCATAACGGATGGCGGTATCGGTCAGATGAATGTTGTTCGGGAAATTGTCGAAGATGAACTTGGACTGAACATACCGATCGCAGGTCTTGCCAAGGACGATAAGCACCGTACAAACGAACTTCTCTTTGGTTTCCCGCCGAAGACTGTTGCCCTCAAAACCGACTCAGAACTATTTCATGTTTTGACGCAGATACAAGACGAGGTGCATCGTTACGCAATCACTTTCCATCGCGACAAACGCTCAAAGCATGCCCTCCACAGCGAGTTGGACGACATTCAAGGCATCGGACCGAAGACAAAAGAGGAATTGTTGAAGAAATTGAAGAGTTTGAAACGCATTAAAGAGGCTGATTATCAGTCACTTGAGGATATTATAGGCAAATCAAAAGCCGAAATATTATTCAATTATTTCCACCCTAACGAAGGCAATTCGGAATAAATTGCGTAAATTTGCTACAAAACCAATAATCCTATAGAAACAAGCCCAAACCGATGGACTGGTTCAATAGGAAAAAACAAATGATATGAGAGTAGTAATACAAAGAGTAAAGCATTCCAGTGTAACCATTAATGGAGAAATAAAGTCAGCCATCGGAAAAGGACTGATGGTACTCGTAGGAATATGCGATGAAGACAATCAAGAAGACATTGATTACCTCGTGAAAAAGATAATCAACCTGCGTGTTTTCGATGATGCCGAAGGTGTTATGAACCTTTCAATTCAGGATATAAAAGGTGAAATATTGCTGATTAGCCAGTTCACACTGATGGCTTCCACCAAAAAAGGTAACCGTCCGAGTTACATACGAGCCGCCAGACCGGATATTTCCGTTCCGCTGTACGAAGCCCTCATTCAATCATTAGAAGCCGCCCTGGGGCAAAAAATCGGCACAGGTGAGTTTGGCGCAGATATGAAAGTTGATCTTCTCAACGACGGTCCAGTGACCATTATCATTGATTCCAAACAAAAAGATTTCTAAAACTAACAGATTACCAAGCCTGTCTCGCTTTAAGGTCAATATACTTTCTAACAATAGAGAAAGACAAATTCTCTGGATAGGTAGCCACACTGTGAATACCATTCTGATGAAGTTTATCGATTATTGACTGCTTACCGAATATCAAATCTGAAGCCAAAGTACTCTCAACAAGGCGTGTTGAACTGAGTTTTGGCTTCTTTTCGTCTTCAGAACGCTCAAATTTTCGCTCTGACAGGCTTTCGAGCTCTCTGTCGAGTAACAATACCACAACCAAGCAGTGGCGCTGTGAGATGCGACGTAAGAACGGTAATTGGCGATCTAATGAGGCAAGAGAAGAGTAATCTGTATAAAGACACACCAAACTTCGGCGCAAAACCCTACGATCCAATACCAAACAAAGTTCCTCCAAATCACCCTCTCCATACTCAGTTTTCAGTGAGTAAAGATTCTGCATTATATTCTTCAACTGCACATCGCCACTTCTCGATGGCAGGTAAGAGGTGCCATCAGGACCATAAGTCATGAGTCCTACATTATCACCCTCGGTATTCAAAGCGGTATAAGACAACAGCAAAGAGGCATTTACTGCATAATCTTGAAGGGTAAGTCCACCAAAAGTACGGTGCATAGTACGACCACAATCTATGATATTATAGATATGCTGTGAACGCTCGTCCTCATAATTATTAACCATTGTTCGCCCCACGCGAGCCGTTGCTTTCCAATTTACAGTGCGGATATCATCACCCGGAACATATTCTCGTATATCCTGAAACTCTGTCTGGTGAGAGGGCATCTGACGCTTGTGCGAACCATAACTCTCCACTTGAAGTGAACGGGCTATCTGCTCCTTCTCGCGCAATCGGCTGAATGCTGGATAAACATCTACATTTTGTCCCTTATCTACCACCGTAAAACTCCTCTCAACAAATCCCAAAAACGAACCAAAGAGTACTGTTCTACCCAAAACATAAGCACCTCTTCTTAAAGGAAACAGATTATATTGGGCTACCAAAACACCATCTTTATCCTTTTTGAAAGATATCAAGTCTTTATCACAACCTAAATCCGAAGGAATCTCATCAACAGCATAATAATTCCTTACCACTCCTCTATTGATGCTTACCTTCAAGGATACATTATTATTCTCACCTAAATCGAGTTTCTTGGAGATTATTCTTTCACCTTTGACACGACAGAACAACAGCATCGCTACATCAACAAGGCAGAGAAAAGCAAAGACCATAACGCCCCACAACGCCAAGGTGTACAGGGCGTTGAACCACAATCCGAGAGTGGAAACTGCAGCAAGAACAAAGGCCGTGATAAAAAACTGCTTTCTTAGAAACATATTCTACTTATTGCCTACGGTAACAGAGTCAAGAATCTGCTGAACGAGTTGGTTGACAGTAAGTCCGTTCAGTTCAGCCTCGGCGGTCAGTGTCACTCGGTGAGCAAGTACATGAGGAGCAAGGAATCGCACATCGTCAGGAGTCACAAAATCCCTACCCTGAAGCAATGCGTGAGCCTTTGCTGACTGCAGAAGAGCGATTGAAGCACGCGGAGAAGCACCAATCCATGTATAAGGAGTGTTGCGAGTTGCAGAGGTAATATTGCATATATACTGCATCAGCGAGTCATCGACCACTACTTGCGGCAACAACTGTCGCATAGAAAGCAGGTCCTCTACAGAAAGTACCTTTTCGAGGTTATGCACATCATGAAGACTATTACCCTCATTATACTCTTTAAGCATTGTCATCTCGGCTTCAGCAGAAGGATAACCCACCACGATTTTCATCATGAAACGGTCCATTTGAGCCTCCGGCAGACGATAAGTACCTTCCTGATCAATAGGGTTCTGGGTGGCAAACACAATATAAAGATCAGGCAACTTGTAAGTCTGGCCATCAAAGGTGACCTGTCGTTCCTGCATACATTCAAAGAGCGAAGCCTGTGTCTTTGCCGGTGCACGGTTAATCTCATCAACAAGAAGTATTTCTGTGAATACCGGTCCTTGACGGAATGTGAAATCCTGCGTCTTGGAGTTGAGAACACTTGTACCGATTACATCACTTGGCATCAAATCCGGTGTAAACTGCATTCGCTTGAACTGAGCACCTATAAGTTGGCTCAGTGTCTTTGCCATCAGCGTTTTTGCCACTCCGGGCACACCTTCGAGCAGCACATGTCCATCAGCCACGATCGAGGTGAGAAGCAGTTCGAGCACTTCTTCTTGCCCGATCACTACCTTATGTACTTGTTCGCGAAGCACTGCAAGACGATTACTGAAATCTGTTAGGTCAATTCTTGAATTATATTCCATAATTTGTGAATCTTATAAGAGGGTTATCTGTTTTAAAATTATTACTGGTTATGAGGTTTCAATTACACTATGTAGTTGTTTCAAGCAATCTACATAACTCTCGCGAGTAAGTGTTCCAAAGGAACTGGTCAGCATTTCCATCCTTTGCAAAACATCCCTCACGGCATTTTCATCGAGTTTTTTGCTACGGGCTATGAACCCTGCATACTCCGATGGCAAGGCGAAATCCTTTGTACGAAGGTCAAAGCGGTATTCCTTTCTTAAACGGTAAAGGAGATTTCGCTGCTCAATCTGTAGAAGTTCCTTATAATCAGAATCTCCCGTATATAGTGTAGCAAGATGTCGTATATAACTGATACTGGCATTACTTTCCAAAGGAAGTGACTGTTCTGCACTCCTCTTTCTGCGTACATTCATCACAAGACACAGCATAAATACTATGAACAGGATATAAAGAGCGAGGGCTGTCTGTTTCTTTTCCAATAGAACATAGAAAGTGCTCTTTCCCACTTTTACATTTCTCTTTTGCTGTCGACGATATTCTTTTCCATATACAATGACAAGTGGTTTGCTACTATCAAAAGCCGTCTGCATTACCTTTTCGGTAAGTTTACACATTGCGGAGTCGCTTACGGCAAAGTTCGAGAATAATACCGGCACGCCGTTAGTAATAAAGCGACCTTTTCCTATGTGTTCCATTGCCACCAAGCAACTATACATGTCTCCCCTTACCACTTTTGTCATTTCATCAGCAGGGAACCTTTTCGCAAGATCTGAACCGAATTCATCAATATCAAATAATGCAGGTTCATATTCAAACCGCTCATTTATCATATCGTTCAAGATTTGACAATCCGGAGTTTCGCCCCTGAAGAATTCACCATCGGCGGCATAGTATAGTCCCGAATATTTCAGATCCTCTTTACTATGCTTGATAGACCAAATGCTGAAATAATTCACATTATAGCATCTAATGCCCAGTCGTGAAGTAAAATAAGAATCACTCCCGCAGAACAGAATGTTGTTTCCTTTTCCTATTGCCTCCAAAACAGCACGATCTCTCAAAGAATCAGGGGTAAATGATGCACTTGGCTTCATCACCAGATAATTACACAACCTATTTTTGTTTGCTTTGAGACAGTCATATAGCGAAGAGTCACATCTCTCCACTTTCTTCCATTTGCTCTCAAGATATCTATCAAAATAATAAGCACCAAACGGTTCTTTGCTGTCTTGTTCTCCCAGCAAATCCACATACCAGACATACTTCTCTCTGTTATCCAGCATTCGGAAAAAGAGTGGTGGTCCGACAATAAGACAGATTATTCCTATCACGATTGTGTAGAAGGTCTTCTGATGATTCTGTATCCAAGTAAGTACATTCATCATTCCTCACCTCCTTTCCCCATTCGGATAAGATTGTTGTACAATGCTGTTGCTTCGTCATAAACCTCACAGGTTGATGGGTAATGACCATATTTGATGTATAGAAACAAGCGGGTCAGTTTATCGAGACTTTCAGCATCCGCCTGCAACTCGTCAACATACATCATAGGAGTTTTCCACTCCATCCATCGTATTCGTTTGAAATTGTCGAGTTGCTTCAATGACATCAGATATCTGAGGTTTACTGCAAGTGCATAATCCTCATCGTGAAGGGCTTTTTGCAGTTCCTCTTCAAAGCGATGTCCACGGATATCTGCATCGGCAGCAGTGCCCATTCCTGTGGTTTGTGGCTCGTAAATCTCGTCTTCCATCTCATTTCTTTTGAGCAGTTCCGGCAAAATGAATTCCTTATATACAAGCCATCCCACAAGGATTATGATTGCAGCCCAAACGATGATCTTCATAAACTCAATCATCTCGGGACTGATATTTATATCAAACAACGTGGACAGGAATCTATCAGTTTCTTCTGACAGGCCCACCTCCCCGAGTTTTGAAAGTCGCTCGAGTTCTTCGCTGTAATCAGGTATGTCTGCCAGATAAATTTTCATATAATTGTTGTATGGTTTTTACATTTCACTGAATTTTTCCATTCTGTCTATCAGTTCCGGATGCTCCGTCTTTTCAATACAATGACCATAGAAGAAATGGACAATGATAGTTACAATCATAAATGAGAAGACTGCTCCCATCGTCATTAAATATGTGGCCAACATATCAAAGAAGTCGCCACTGACAAGATTGTTTATTGCCTCATAAACCGACCCATCCAAGAACAGTTTTATGAATTCACCAATAGCATAGACCAGCAACCAAGGTGAGCCCATCATTGAGAAAGCGATTATAAAACTGCCGAGAACACACATCAGGAAATTCACAAACGAACCTGAAATCATATTCGCCGACATCACCACACACTGAACGCCCACTCCATCATTTCTTTGCAGTATAACTATTGCCAGAGGCATTATTGCCTCCACAATTAAAGGACCGACTATCGTGAATGACGACACAAAAAGGACCAATCCACCGACAACAGTCACAAGCAATACGGGCCAGAAATTATGGGGCCATAACGGGAGAAGTTCTCTGTAATACGGCAACCTGTCGGGATAGTTGTAGGTCTCGGGGTTCTCCACAACATCGAACATCATATTCGGCAGTACTGGCACGAGCAACAATGCTCCGAGGATTACTATTCCCAGAAGTAAATACTGGCTCATTAAACTGAACAGCACTATCAGAATGGACATTATTATCACTGGCAACACCATCACTTTGAATGCCAAACGACGATGTTCCCATATCCACTGACAGGCTGTATTGACCACCTGACCGCGATTTCTGATGTTGAAAATAGGCGATACCATCAGTGCAATGCCTCCTTTCTTGCCATTCTATGAGGCAGTATGATTACATAATATGTGATGAACAGAAGGCCTGCTATTATTATCATCACTCGTACTGTCATTGGCCATTCCTGATGACGGGTGATGTAACTTTCTATTATTGCTGCAAAGGCAAACACCGGAATCATTGCGAGTGCCATTGTGAGTGCTTGCTGGGCTGATTCGCGCAGTGCTTGCATACGGGTTAGTTTGCCTGGAAAGAACCATCCCATTCCAAGTCGCATTCCGGCTGCACAACTTATCACGCATGCTGGAATTTCCAATGCTCCGTGCTCGTTTGGGGCAACGAGGGCATCAACAGCAAAGCCTTGCTGGGCAAAGAACATATCGAAACAGCCCATCATCACTCCGGTTTCCATGTCCTTATAGATAACATAAAACGGTGAGAGCAATCCGGAGATAAAGAACATCAGTCCCACCTTGATATTGTTCAGGGCTATCTGCAAATACATTTCCCATTCCGGCGAATCACCATATATTCCCATCGGATTGCCCTTACGGATATTGTTCATCGTCTCTGAATAATAGCCATAACCGAAGAATTCCTCGAAGAAATCATGGTTGATGTGCTGCGAGAGTGCACCAATGATGAAACCGAACACAAGCAAAAGAACGGAGAAAAGCAGATATCGTCGGCTGTGATAGAAAGAAAGCACCACATCGTGGGTGAAGAAATTCCACAGTTCGCTCCATCGCTGGGGTTGACGCCTGTAGAGCACATGATGATATTGCGATGCGAGGGCGTCGAGATATTTGCTTACTTGGGAATCAGGATAATGTGACTGGGCAAAAGCAAGATCGCTGCAGAGATGGAGATATGCTTCACCCAACTGACTCGGTGAATACAGATGCATGGCGTCAATCATGCCTTCGTATTCTTCCCAGGCCTGTCTGTTCTGGTTCACAAATCTCGATTCAGTCATTGCCCTCAGTTTTGATTATTTTGTGCGAAAGTAAGCAATTTTTTGAAAACAACCAATAATAAGTGAAAATTTTTTTTTAAATTTGCCGGAAATTTACATTCTATGGCATATATTTTATCATCGCAGGACGTACGAATTACCCAACAACCGGCAAGCATCGCAGCCCGTTTGATGGCTCTACTCGTTGATGGTGGAATCGTGCTATTTATATATTTCATGTATTTGGAATTAAATGTTTATGTCCTGTTTGAAAGCGAGTCAACAGTTCTCATTGCTATTCTGCTGTTCTTTCTTCCATTGATGTATCCACTCATTGCCGAAGTATCGACGGGCGGACAGACAGTTGGAAAGCAGTTGGTGAATACACGTGTGGTGACTCTCGAAGGGGGAGGACCAAAACTGTCATCGTTTATCCTTCGTTGGATGCTTCTTCCTTTCGATTTGTTCATGGCTATGGGATTAGGCGAGTTGTGTGTGTTCTTCACCAAACGACAGCAACGATTGGGTGATCTTGCTGCCGGAACATGGGTGGTTCGCACCAACACACATACTTCCGAGCGTCCGGATTTGAGCGAATACACCATTAAAGAAGGACAGCCGGACAGCATTCCCTACCCTCTCGCAAGGAATATTTCGCCTCGTCAGGCATCGCTCATAGCCGAAGTGCTCGAAGCTTACAACTGCAACGAGGTGTATTTTGCTGCCGATAAACTAAAGAAGGAAGTAGAAAAAATTGTCGGAGAGGCTGTTGAAGAGGATAGTTTTGTTTTCCTTTCCAATGTGCTCCAGAGTTACAGGCAGGAAGCGAGTGCAAACAAAAAATAGAAAAGTTCAAATAAAAAATCAGAAATATGACAAAGTACGAAGAAGCATTAGGCAAATACAACCTCGATATCAGCGATGCTGATGTTCAGGCTGCGGTGAAGGATATCATCATCAACAAAGTACCTGAGAATGACACCATCGATGTAAAGAAGTTCCTTATGGGAAGCATCGAGTTGACAACATTGAGCTGTACCGATTCTGATGCAAGCGTCATGCGTTTCACAGAGAAGGTGAACCAGTTCGATGAGGTTTATCCTGACCTCCCTCATGTAGCAACAATCTGTGTTTATCCTTGTTTTGCAGAGGCTGTGAAGGATGCCCTCCAGGTCGAGGGTGTTGAAATCGCATGCGTTTCGGGTTCATTCCCTTCGTCGCAGGCTCGCATCGAAGTGAAGGTTGCCGAGACATCATTGGCAGTAATGGATGGTGCAACTGAGATTGACATCGTGATGCCGGTGGGTAAATTCCTTGAAGGCGATTATGAGTCTGTTTGCGAGGATATTTCGGAATTGAAGAATGCCTGTGGCGAGGATGTCGCAATGAAGGTAATCCTCGAAACTGGCTGCTTGAAGACTGCAAAGAACATCAAGACTGCCTCGATTCTCTCAATGTATTCGGGTGCTGATTACATCAAGACTTCAACAGGAAAAGAGAAGATTGCAGCAACTCCTGAGGCTGCTTATGTTATGTGTCAGGCCATCAAGGAATACTACGACGAGACGGGCATTCAGATTGGTTTCAAGCCTGCCGGGGGCATCAACACAGTGATGGATGCTATCACTTACTACACCATCGTGAAGGAGGTTCTCGGCGAGGAGTGGCTCACAAACAAATGGTTCCGTATCGGTACCTCACGCCTTGCAAACATCCTTCTTAGTGAGGTTCTTGGCGAGGAGACAAAATTCTTCTAAACCGCCCTACTCCACTGCCTTCGTGGAACAAAGGTTATATTAACGCGAAATATATTCCAGGCAAGCGGCTCGACACTGGGGCTGTTTGCTTGGAATTTTCTTTACACAAAATAAAACCGCTGAAATGAGCCTGTGAAAACGGTGGAATGAGCACCTCAAAACGGTGGAATGACAACATAAAAACGCCGAAATGACATGGTCAAAACGGCGCTTTCATATTTCTGCAAAATTGTTTCTTGTAAGTCGCTGATAATCAGACTTATAACTTTCTCGCTGCTACAAAATCCACATAAGCGATGAGCGATTCCTTGATATCACTTTTCTTTACATTTTCTTCGATGAAATTCAACGCAGCCTGGCGATATTCATCCATACATTTATGGGCGTATTCTATACCTCCGTTGTCCTTGGTGAACTGCACCAGACGGTCTATCTCGCTCTGCTCCACTTCATGGTTTTTCACCTTCATAGCAATATCAATCATCTCCTGATTGCCGGTTGAGTTGAGAGCATAAATCACAGGCAAAGTCAACTTACCCTCGGCCATATCATTGCCGGTTGGTTTTCCGATTTCGCCCTGATCATAATAGTCGAAAATATCATCACGAATCTGGAAAGCAATACCCAGATCCTGACCGAATTTCTTTGCTTTTTCAACAATCTCTTCGCTCATATTTGCACTCAATGCTCCGATGGCTGCACAGGCTTCAAACAATGCGGCGGTTTTCTGCTTTATGATGCCATAGTAAACCTCCTCGGAAATGGCCTGATTCGAGATGTTCGAGAGTTGAAGCAACTCACCGTTCGAGAGTGTTCTGCCCAACTCGGCAAGGTAGTCAACAATCTGATGATTGCGAGTGTGCGATATCTTCAAAAGTGCTGTAGAAAGTATGTAGTCGCCCACCAAAACCGACACTTTATTATCGTACATGGCATTCACCGAAGCCTGTCCCCTACGCTCGGCACTTTCATCGACTACATCATCATGAACCAACGAGGCTGTATGAAGCAACTCCAAACCGATAGCGGCATTCTGCGAAGTGCTGTTCACCTCACCGAAGGCTTTGGTTATCAATAAGATAAGCATCGGACGCATACGTTTTCCTCCACGCTGGCGGATATACGCAAGGGCTTGCGCAAGGAGTCCGTCAGGATGGGTCAGCGAGGCATTGAAAAGTTCAATAAATTCCGCCAATTCTGCCTCAATTGGTTTCTTAATTGTCTGTAAAAAGTCCATATACTACATATTTACCTACAAAATTACTGAAAATCCGTGTAATTATGGCAATTTTTTAGTAATTTTACAGCCACATTATTAATATATATATGGAAAAACTGTTTTTCATTGATGCTTACGCTATCATCTACCGCTCTTATTACGCGTTCATAAACAACCCTCGAATCAATTCGAAGGGTCTGAACACCTCGGCAATTATGGGGTTCATGAACACCCTCAACGAGGTTCTCACCAAGGAGAAACCAACCCATCTGGGTGTGGCTTTCGACCACGGAAAGACATTCCGAAACGAGGCTTTTCCTGAGTACAAAGCCCAGCGCGAAGAGACTCCGGAGGATATCAAAAAGTCGGTTCCAATAATCAAGGAGATTCTTGAGGCAATGCACATACCTTGTCTGCAGGTTGACAATTTCGAGGCTGATGATGTCATCGGAACTCTTGCAACGAAGGCAGGCAAGCAGGGCATCGAGACTTATATGCTCACCCCCGACAAAGACTATGGTCAGTTGGTGGCTCCAAATGTGAAAATCTTCCGTCCACGACATGGCGGAGGCTACGAAACTCTCGATGAAACCGCTGTTTGTGAGAAATACGGCATCACTACCCCACTCCAGGTTATCGACATTCTGGCTCTTCAAGGTGACTCGGCTGATAACTTCCCGGGCTGTCCAGGAGTCGGTCCGAAGACTGCCACCCAACTCATCAACCAGTTCGGTTCAATCAAGGAGATGCTCACCCGCACATCCGAGATAAAAGGAAAAATGCGCGAAAAGGTGGAATCACACATCGACGATATCAATATGTCACTCTTCCTCGCTACCATCCGAACCGATGTGCCGATAGAACTCGAAATGGAAAAATTGAAGGTGACCGACCCTGACGACCAAAAACTCCGTGCTTTGTTCACCGAATTGGAGTTTAAGGCCCTCGCCGACAAATTCCTTAAAAAAAGTGAACCAAAGCCTAAAACTGTTAATTTAGAAGGCGATCTCTTTGGATTTTTCACGCCCGATGTACAGGACGAACAAAAATACGCGAGTTTTGAGGCATTAGAAAACACCGATTTTAAGTATGAACTCATTGAAAATGAGGCTGATAGACTGCGAATTTGTGACTTTTTACGGACATTTGAAATTGTCAGTCTAGACACAGAGACCACTTCAACGAGCCCAATCAACGCAGAATTGGTAGGTTTTTCGTTCTCAGTCGAGGAAAAGAAGGCATTTTATGTCAGTGTGCCGGAAAATCGCGAAGAGGCACAAAAAATCGTCGAGACCTTCCGCCCTATCTTCGAAAATCCAAATTCGCTGAAAGTCGGACAGAACATCAAGTACGACATCGAGGTCCTCGCAAACTACGGAGTTCAAGTTCAAGGTCCACTCTTCGACACAATGGTGGCTCACTATCTCATCCAGCCGGAGTTGCATCACAATATGGACTACATGGCAGAAACACTGCTCAACTACAAGACCATCACCATTGATCAACTCATCGGTTCAAAGGGCAAGGGTCAGAAATCAATGCGCGACCTCTCTCCTACCGATGTGTATAAATATGCAGCCGAAGATGCCGACATCACTCTCCGCCTGAAAAACGTTCTCGAACCAAAACTGAAAGAATATGGCGTTGAGGATTTGTTCTACAATGTAGAGATGCCGCTCATCTATGTCTTGGCGGAAATGGAGCGTAACGGCGTTGTTCTTGATACAGAATCGTTGAAGGAAACATCAACAATTTTCACAGCACGAATGAATGAAATAGAGCATCGCATCTATGAACTTGCGGGCCATTCGTTCAACATATCATCACCACGACAGGTAGGCGATGTGCTTTTCGGTGAGATGAAGATTGTGGATAAACCAAAGAAGACAAAGACGGGACAGTTTGTGACCAGTGAGGAAGAACTGCAGAAACTCGCCGGAAAGAACGAGATAGTGCAGAAGATACTGGATTACAGAGGTTTAAAGAAACTCATCGGCACTTATATCGACGCTCTCCCACTCCTTGTAAACCCTCGCACCGGACATATCCACACCTCGTTCAACCAAGCCGTTACAGCCACCGGACGACTCTCTTCTTCCGACCCTAACCTCCAGAACATCCCTGTTCGCGGTGAGGATGGCAAGGAGATAAGAAAGTGTTTCATCCCAGAACCGGGTTGTAAATTCTTTTCAGCCGATTATTCACAGATTGAACTTCGTGTGATGGCTCATCTCTCGGAGGATGAGAACATGATTCACGCCTTTGAAAACGGACTTGATGTGCACGCCTCCACAGCCGCACGCGTATATAATAAGGATATAACAGAAGTGACCCGCGACGAGCGAACGAAGGCTAAACGCGCCAACTTCGGTATCATCTATGGTATCAGTCAGTGGGGACTTGCCGAGCGATTGCTAATCGACAGAGCCGAGGCAAAGGCACTTATGGAAGGATATTTCGACACCTTCCCACGAGTGAAAGACTATATGGAGAAGTCGAAAGAGACAGCCCGACAGAACGGATATGTTGAGACATTCTTCCATCGTCGCCGCTATCTGCCAGACATCAACTCAGGCAATTCCACTGTTCGCGGCTTCGCAGAGCGCAACGCCATCAATGCCCCTATCCAGGGATCGGCAGCCGATATCATAAAGGTGGCAATGGTAAATATTTTCAAACGCTTCAAAGCCGAAGGCATAAAGTCGAAGATGATACTCCAGGTGCACGATGAATTGAACTTCTCGGTACTTCCGGAAGAACAGGAAAAGGTAGAAAAAATCGTATTGGAAGAGATGCAGAACGCCTACCCTCTCCGTGTACCGCTCATTGCTGATTCAGGTTGGGGCGACAACTGGCTTGAAGCCCATTAATCCATCCGTCACATTAGCACTTTAGCACATTAGCACATTAAGGACCGTTTTTTTCGGGAAAAACATTATTTATAATAATATATTATTATATTATATATATACTATTATGAAAATTCGCAAAAAAAGGCACCTTATTATGCTAATGTGCTATTGTGCTAATGTGACAAGCGAGTTGTCAATCTTTTATAAAAGATTTCCGAATATTTGTTGTTACGGAATATTCTTCGTAATTTTGCAGTTCAGAATTTTTCTCATATACGAATAATAAATTCGTCATAAACGATAATAAAGCAAATAATATATGGCATTGAAATGTGGAATCGTTGGATTGCCAAACGTAGGCAAATCCACTCTTTTTAATTGTCTGTCGTCGGCAAAGGCACAGGCAGCAAACTTTCCTTTCTGTACTATCGAACCAAATGTAGGCGTTATCACTGTTCCAGATGAGCGTCTTGGCAAACTGGCAGAGATTGTTCACCCTGGTCGCATCGTTCCTGCAACCTGCGAAATCGTTGATATCGCCGGTCTTGTGAAGGGCGCATCAAAGGGCGAAGGTCTTGGCAACAAGTTCCTCGGCAACATCCGTGAAACAGATGCAATCATCCATGTGCTCCGCTGCTTCGAGGATGAGAATATCACCCATGTTGATGGTACCATCGACCCAATACGCGACAAGGAAATTATCGATACAGAGCTTCAGTTGAAGGACCTCGAGACCATCGAGTCGCGCCTTGCAAAGACACAGAAGGTAGCATCTACCGGCAACAAGGACGCAAAGGTTGAGGCAAGCGTTATGGAGGCTTACAAGGCAGCCCTCGAGCAGGGAAAGAATGCCCGCACAGTGACTTTCGACTCAAAGGAAGAGCAGGACGCAGCACGCAACCTGTTCCTTCTCACAACAAAGCCAGTGCTCTATGTATGCAATGTCAGTGAGACCGACGCAAAAGACGGTAACGAATGGACAAATAGGGTAGAGGCTCTCGCTGCTGAAGAGGGTGCAGAATGTATGGTTGTTGCAGCAAAGACCGAGGAGGATATCGCTGGTTTCGACAGTTACGAAGACAAGCAGATGTTCCTCGAAGAACTCGGTTTGGAAGAGAGTGGTGTGAACCGCCTCATCAAGAAAGCCTATGCACTCCTCAACCTCCAGACATTCATCACTGCCGGTGAGATGGAGGTGAAGGCATGGACTTTCAAGAAGGGTTGGAAGGCACCACAGTGCGCTGGTGTTATCCACACTGATTTCGAGAAGGGATTCATCCGTGCAGAGGTTATCAAGTACGAGGATTATCTCCAGTATAAGTCAGAGGCAGCCATCAAGGAAGCCGGAAAACTCGGTGTCGAGGGTAAGGAATATGTTGTTCAGGACGGTGATATCATGCACTTCCGCTTCAACGTATAAACAGCCTAACCAAGCCTTCCCTAAGGGAAGGATGTTTAATACTATCTTTCAACCATAAATAAATATGCTTTCACAAGCATTTTGCATATGATTAGTTTATTAAATTATATTGTCTGGAATCCTTCATACGAGGCATTTTCGTTAGGCCCACTTTCTATCCGCTGGTATTCATTGTGCTGGCTCGTAGGACTGTTAGGTGCTTATTTCATGGTGAAATGGCTCTACAAGGACCAGAAACTATCTGACGAGAAGTTTGAACCGCTGTTCATATACTGCTTCCTCGGTATCCTCATCGGTGCCCGTTTAGGTCATTGCATCTTCTATCAGCCCGACTATTTCCTTACCTCAGGCAAGCACTTCGTAGAGATGCTTCTTCCTATCCATTTCCTTGCCGATGGCAGTTGGAGATTCACAGGATATGAAGGACTGGCTTCACATGGAGGAACACTCGGATTGATGATTGCATTATGGCTCTATTGCCGCAAACAGCAGATGCCTCTCTGGCAGGTTCTCGACAATATCGCTATTGCCACACCTATCACCGCTTGTTTCATCCGTTTGGGTAATCTCATGAACTCCGAGATTATCGGTAAGATAACCGATGTGCCATGGGCGTTTATCTTTGAACGCGTCGATCAGATGCCTCGCCACCCAGGACAACTCTACGAAGCAATGGCATATTTCTGCTTCTTCTTTGTGGGAATGTTCTTCTACAAGATAAAGAAACTCAATGTAGGCAAGGGATTCTATTTCGGTTTGTGCATCTTCCTTATCTTCACCTTCCGTTTCTTCATAGAATACACCAAGGCCGATCAGGTGGATTTCGAAGCAGGAATGATCTTCAACATGGGTCAGTTGCTCTCTGTACCATTCATCATACTCGGTTCTGTCTGCATGTATAAAGGTATAAGAAAATAAAACTATAATTAAAATCATAGCAACACAATTCAACCAAAAGATGAAAAGAACCTTCTTATTAGCAGCAACTCTGCTGACCATCATCTCAGCCAAGGCAATCCAGCATGAGGCAGTAGACTATGTAAGTATCCTTGTAGGTACACAGTCAAAATACGAACTATCAACAGGTAACACCTATCCAGCCATTGCCATGCCTTGGGGAATGAATTTCTGGACACCTCAGACAGGCAAGAACGGAGACGGCTGGACCTATGTCTACACAGCCGATAAGATTCGCGGCTTCAAACAGACACACCAGCCTTCGCCATGGATGAACGACTACGGCCAGTTCTCAATCATGCCTGAGACAGAAGAACCTGTATTTGACGAAGAAAAGCGTGCATCATGGTTCTCACACCGTTCAGAAGTAGCAAAACCCTACTACTACAAAGTATATCTTGCAGACCAAGATGTAACAACCGAGGTTTCGCCAACAGAACGCGCAGCTATCTTCCGCTTTACCTACCCACAAGGTAAGAGCTATTGTGTGATTGACGCCTTCGACCGCGGCTCATATGTAAAAGTCATTCCCGAGGAAAACAAGGTCATTGGCTACACCACACGCAATTCAGGTGGAGTACCAGAGAACTTCAAAAATTACTTCGTAATCATATTCGACAAGCCAATAACCTACGCAAAGACAGCAAACGGAAGTTCACAACTTAAGAACAAACTTGAGCTGGAAGACTCCCACGCAGGAGCGATTGTTGGCTTTGAAACAGAAAGAGATGAAGTCGTAACAGCACGAGTGGCTTCATCATTCATCAGTTTCGAACAAGCAGAACAGAACTTAAAGGAAGTAACAGGCAAATCCTTCGCCACAATAAAGGAACAAGGTCGTCAGCAGTGGAATGACATGCTTGGCCGTTTCGAAGCAACAGACGACAATATCGACAATCTCCGTACATTCTATTCATGTCTGTACCGATCGCTTCTCTTCCCACGCAAGCTCTACGAAGTAGACTCAAACGGGAAAATCGTACACTATAGCCCATACGACGGAAATATCCACGACGGATATATGTTTGCCGATACAGGCTTCTGGGATACCTTCCGCTCACTCTTCCCACTCCTCAATCTTGCCTATCCTACAATGGCTGTAGAAATGCAGAAAGGACTTGTTAACGACTACCTCGAAAGTGGTTTCCTGCCAGAATGGTCATCACCAGGACACAGAGACTGCATGGTGGGTAACAACTCAGCATCAGTAGTAGCCGATGCCTATCTGAAAGGACTTCGCGGATATGACACCGAGTCGTTGTGGAAAGCACTTGTGAACGATGCAAACAACTTCCTTGAACACACAGCATCAGGAAGACGCTATTGGGAAGACTACAACAAATACGGATATGTTCCACGAGAAGATGACCGTTCCTGCGCCCGTACACTTGAATATGCATACAACGACTGGACCATCTACCAGTTCGGTAAGGCAATAGGCAAGAGCGAGGCAGAGCTTGCCCAATATAAGAAGAACGCCCTTAACTACCGCAATATCTACAATGCAGAGCAGAAACTGATGGTGGGAAGACACAAGGACGGCACATTCAATCCAGATTTCAAGGCATGCGACTGGAGTCGCGATTTCTGTGAAGGAAACTCTCTGCACTGGTCATTCTGTGTATTCCACGACCCACAGGGCCTCATCAATCTCATGGGAGGCAAGCAAGAATTCGTACACATGCTTGACACCGTTTTCACCATCCCTGGCAAGGAAGGTATGAAGAGTAGGGGAATGATACACGAGATGCGAGAGATGCAAGTGATGAATATGGGCCAATATGCCCACGGCAATCAGCCTATACAGCACATGCCTTATCTCTACGGATATGCAGGCAAACCATGGAAAACCCAATACTGGGTACGAAGAGTGATGAATCAGCTCTATTCTCCACTCGTTGACGGTTACTGTGGAGATGAAGACAACGGTCAGACATCTGCATGGTATGTATTCTCGGCAATGGGATTCTATCCTGTATGCCCTGGAAGCAACCAATATGTTCTCGGAACACCTCTCTTCAAGGATCTCAAACTGCATCTTGAGAACGGCAAGACCGTTAGTTTCTCAGCACCAAAGAACAGTGAGGAAAACTATTATGTGGATGCAGTGAAATTCAACGGAAAGAATTACACCAAGAATTACTTCGATCACACCTCACTCATCAACGGTGCAAAGATTGAATATACAATGAGCAATACTCCAAACCACAATCGTGGCATAAAGACAGAAGACGAGCCATATAGTTTCAGCAAATAATATTCATAAGAACCTATTAATTATACAACTCGTAACATATAAAAAGAATAAAGGCTATCGTCAGCGGTAAACAATATTATTTACCGCTGACGATAGTCTTTATATCATTGAGTTTGTTCAACGCCTCCATAGGAGTGAGGTTGTTGATGTCGAGTTCAAGAATCTCATCACGAACCTGCGACAGTACCGGATCATCCAACTGGAAGAAACTCAACTGTGTAGTGGAATCGCCGGCAGGCACTATCTTCTCTGCCTTTCCAGCCGAACCCACCTGGTTGGCTTCCTGTTCAAGTTGTTTGAGAACAGTGTTGGCGCGCTTCACGATAGTCTGTGGCATTCCGGCAATCTCTGCCACATGGATACCAAACGAATGTTCAGAACCGCCTCGCACCAATTTACGCATAAAGATAACCTGCCCGTTCACCTCCTTCACACTCACATTATAATTCTTTATACGCGAGAAATGCTTCTCCATCTCATTCAACTCATGATAATGAGTGGCAAAAAGCGTGCGCGGTTTTCCGTAACCGTTCTCGTGGAGATACTCAACGATAGCCCAGGCGATAGAAATACCATCGTAGGTTGATGTTCCGCGACCCAACTCATCAAACAGCACCAACGAGCGGTCGCTTACGTTATTGATGATATCAGCAGCCTCGGTCATCTCTACCATAAAGGTAGATTCACCAAGCGAAATATTGTCGGAGGCACCCACACGAGTGAATATCTTATCCACAACACCTATTTTCGCTGCCTCTGCTGGCACGAAACAACCTATCTGGGCGAGTAGCACGATAAGGGCCGTCTGACGCAACAGAGCCGATTTACCGGCCATATTAGGACCGGTGATGACTATTATCTGCTGTTTCTCACTGTCGAGATACACATCATTAGGCACATAACTCTCGCCGAGAGGCAACTGTGTCTCAATTACAGGATGGCGTCCCTGCTTGATGTCAATGACATTGCTGTCCTCGATGACAGGGCGGACATAATGATGCTCCTGTGCCACTGATGCGAACGACAGGAAGCAGTCAAGTTGAGCCACGATGTTGGCATTGAGTTTTATCTCAGTAATATAATTCTGAATATAAGTAACCAGTTCCTTGAAGAGCTCATCTTCGAGAGAATGAATCTTTTCATCAGCACCGAGAATCTGCTCTTCGTATTCCTTCAACTCCTGTGTGATATATCGCTCTGCCTGGGCAAGAGTCTGCTTGCGAACCCATTCCTGCGGAACCTTATCCTTGAAAGTGTTGCGTACTTCAAGAAAATATCCGAATACATTATTATATCCAACCTTCAGCGAACTGATACCGGTCTTTTCAATCTCATTCTGTTGAATTTTAACCAAGTAGTCGCGACCTCCGCTGGATATCTCGCGCAACTTATCCAACTGTGCATTGTACCCATTTCGTATCACATTACCCCTGTTCACCACCAATGGAGGGTCAGGCATCATCTCACTATTGATGCGCTCTCTCAATTCCTCGCAAAGGGCAATATTTTCGCCCAAAGCGTTAAGTGCCGCATTATCAGCCGATTCGCATGCACATTTCACATCGACAAGAGCCTGCAAAGCAATCTTCAAAGCAACAACCTCGCGTGGCGACACACGATTAACGGCTGCCTTTGATATAATTCTTTCAAGGTCGCCTACACGCTGGAACTGCTCTTCCAGAAGACAACGGAATGATGGTTCGCGGAAGAAATACTCCACGCAATTCAGTCGTTGGTTTATCGCTTTTACATCTTTCAATGGGAATCCCACCCATCGGCGAAGCAAACGACCACCCATCGGAGTGATTGTCTTGTCAATGACACCAAGCAAAGAAATGCCGTCCTCGTTCATTGG
>JAZQOD010000203.1:0-32130 GCA_045627685.1 Prevotella sp.
CAATGGGTGGTGGTGAGGGCCGTCAGTCAGGTGGTCATCCACGCTCACGTAAGGGTCTGTACGCTAAGGGACTCAAGACTCGCGCACCAAAGAAGCAGGCTAACAAGTACATCATCGAAAGAGCTAATAAGAAATAATCAAGTTAACTAGAGTAAATTATGAGTCGTTCATTAAAAAAAGGTCCATATATCAACGTTTCTCTCGAGAAGAAGATTCTCGCTATGAATGAGAGCGGTAAGAAGACCGTCGTTAAGACATGGGCCAGAGCTTCAATGATTAGCCCTGATTTCGTGGGCCATACTGTTGCAGTTCATAACGGTAACAAATTTATCCCTGTTTATGTTACAGAGAATATGGTAGGTCACAAGCTCGGTGAGTTCGCTCCTACACGTCGTTTCGGCGGTCACTCTGGTAACCGTAAATAAGCAGGCTAAATCCATTTAAATCAAAGAATAAAATAATGGGAGCAAGAAAAAAGATAGCTGCTGATGCAAGAAAGGCAGCACTGAAGACACAGTACTTCGCAAAGCTGAAGGGTGTACCTTCTTCTCCACGTAAAATGCGCTATGTTGTAGACATGATTCGTGGAATGGAGGTTAACCGTGCACTTGGAGTACTTCGTTTCTCTAAGAAGCAGGCTGCTCAGGATGTTGAGAAACTCCTCCGCTCTGCTATCGCTAACTGGGAGACAAAGAATGATCGCAAGGCTGAGGAAGGCGAACTCTACATTACAAAAGTGTTCGTTGACGAAGGCGTTACAATGAAACGTATGAGACCAGCTCCACAGGGCCGTGGCTACCGTATTCGCAAGCGTAGCAACCATGTGACTCTGTTTGTTGATGCTAAAACTAATGATGTAAAATAATAGGTATGGGACAGAAAGTTAATCCAATAGCAAACCGACTCGGCATTATCCGTGGTTGGGATTCAAATTGGTTCGGTGGCAAGAGCTTCGGTGAGAACCTCGTAGAGGATCAGAAAATCCGTAAGTATCTTAACGAGCGTTTGGCAAATGCAAGCATTTCTCGCATCGTCACCGAGCGTACATTGAAGCTTGTTACCATCACTGTTTGCACTGCTCGTCCAGGCATCGTCATTGGTAAGGGTGGTAAGGATGTTGATGTTCTCAAGGAAGAGTTGAAGAAACTCTACAAGAAGGATATTCAGATTAACATCTTTGAAGTTAAGAAACCAGAACTTGATGCTAATATTGTTGGTACAAATATCGCTCGCCAGGTAGAAGGTAAGATTGCTTACCGCCGTGCCATCAAGATGGCTATCCAGAACACAATGCGTGCTGGTGCTGAGGGTATCAAGATTCAGATTTGTGGTCGTCTGAACGGTGCCGAAATGGCTCGTAAGGAAATGTATAAGGAAGGTCGTACTCCTCTCCACACATTCCGTGCAGACATTGATTATTGTCAGACAGAGGCCCTCACAAAAGTAGGTCTTCTCGGTATCAAGGTTTGGATCTGCCGTGGCGAAGTTTACGGCAAGCGTGAGCTCACTCCAAACTTCACACAGGAGAAGCAGACTGCAGGCCGCGGAAATGGTCGTCCACGTCGCGACGGTAATCGCAAGAGAAACAAGTACCGATAAAAAGTGAAGTTAACATGTTACAGCCAAAAAGAGTAAAATATAGAAGACCTCAAGACGGTCGTGGCAATAAAGGCAACGCCCACAGAGGAACAGAGCTGTCATTCGGTTCATTCGGTATCAAGACTCTTGATGCAAAGTGGATTGACAGTCGTCAGATTGAGGCAGCCCGTGTAGCTATCAACCGCTACATGAACCGTGAGGGTCAGGTTTGGATCCGTATCTTCCCTGATAAACCAATCACTCGTAAGCCTGCTGATGTCCGAATGGGTAAAGGTAAGGGTGATGTAGCTGGTTGGGTAGCACCTGTAACACCAGGTCGCATCCTCTTCGAGGTAGAAGGTGTATCATTCGATATTGCTAAGGAAGCTCTTCGTCTCGGTGCACAGAAGTTGCCAGTAAAGACTAAGTTTGTTGTTAGACGTGATTACGATAAAAATGCTTAAGCTATGAAGATCAAAGAAGTAAAAGAACTCGAAACCAAGGATTTGGTAGAGAAGTTGGAGAATGCACAGGCACAGCTCAACAACTTGTAGCTTACACATGCCATTTCTCCACTTGAGAATCCATCACAGATTAAGGCTACTCGTCGTGATATCGCACGTATGAATACAGAACTCCGTCAGAGAGAACTTAATAAATAACAATTGTCCAGATGGAAGCAAGAAATTTAAGAAAGGTAAGACAGGGTGTCGTTGTCAGCAACAAGATGGACAAGTCCATTGTTATTGCAGCTAAGTTCAAGGAGAAGCACCCAATCTATGGTAAGTTTGTCCAGAAGACAAAGAAGTACCACGCTCATGACGAGAACAATGAGGCTAATGTAGGCGATACAGTTCTCATCATGGAGACACGTCCACTCTCTAAGACTAAGAGATGGAGATTAGTTAACATTGTAGAAAAAGCTAAGTAATTATGATACAGGCAGAATCAAGACTTACAGTATGTGATAACAGTGGTGCTCGTGAGGCACTCTGTATCCGTGTGCTCGGTGGTACACGCCGCCGCTATGCAAGTGTTGGCGATGTAATCGTTGTTGCTATCAAGAACGCCATCCCAACAAGTGATGTAAAGAAAGGTGCAGTATCAAAGGCTTTGATCGTACGTACAAAGAAGGAGATTCGTCGTCCAGACGGTTCATACATCCGTTTCGATGACAATGCATGTGTACTGCTCAATAATGCTGGTGAGATCCGCGGTAGCCGTATCTTCGGCCCTGTAGCTCGTGAGCTCCGTGCAGTTAACATGAAGGTCGTTTCTTTGGCACCTGAGGTACTTTAATAATTAAATAAGGTAAAAGTAATGGCTAAATTACATATTAAGAAAGACGATACCGTTATTGTTCTCTCAGGTGAGGATAAGGGCAAAACTGGTAAGGTGCTCAAGGTGCTTGTTGACAAGAACCGCGCTATCGTTGAGGGTGTTAACATGGTCTCAAAGAGCACTAAGCCTTCAGCTAAGAACCCTCAGGGTGGTATCGTTAAGCAGGAAGCTGCTATTCACATCTCAAATTTGAGTTTGATCGATCCTAAGAGCGGCAAGGCAACACGCGTTGCTATCAAGCACGAGGGTAAGAATGTCGTTCGCGTAGCTAAAAAGTCAGGAGAGGAGATTAAGTAATGGATACAGCACAGTTAAAGAAAGTATACAAGGAGACTATTGCTCCTGATCTGCAGAAGCAGTTCAACTATTCTTCAGCAATGCAGATCCCTGCCCTGAAGAAAATCGTTATCAACATGGGTCTCGGAGATGCTACTCAGGATAAGAAGCTTATCGATGTAGCAATCAATGAGATTACTACTATCACCGGCCAGAAGGCAGTAGCAACATATTCTAAGAAGGATATCGCTAACTTCAAGCTTCGTAAGAAGATGCCAATCGGTGTTATGGTTACATTGCGTCGTGAGCGTATGTACGAGTTCCTCGAGAAGCTCGTTCGCGTAGCACTTCCTCGTATCCGTGACTTCAAGGGTATCGCAACAAAGTTTGATGGTCGTGGTAACTACACACTCGGTATTACTGAGCAGATCATCTTCCCAGAGATCAATATCGATTCAATTGACCGTATCCAGGGTATGAACATCACATTCGTGACTTCAGCTCCAACAGACGAAGAGGGCTTCGCACTCCTCAAGGCATTCGGTCTTCCATTTAAGAACGCAAATAACGATTAAGCATTATGGCAAAAGAATCAATGAAGGCTCGCGAGGTAAAGCGTGCTAAGCTCGTTGCTCGTTACGCTGAAAAGCGTGCTGCTTTGAAGAAGATCGTTAACACTTCTGACGATCCAGCAGAGGCTTACGAGGCTGCTCGCAAGCTCCAGGCTATTCCAAAGAATGCAAATCCTATCCGTCTTCACAATCGCTGTATGATTACAGGCCGTCCAAAGGGTTATATCCGTCAGTTCGGTATCTCTCGTATCCAGTTCCGTGAGATGGCTTCAGCAGGTTTGATTCCTGGAGTAAAGAAGGCAAGCTGGTAATTCAACCGGATTTTATTTTTAATATTGTCGGGGTAGTCCCGATTAATTAAACATTTATATTTTATGACAGATCCAATAGCAGATTATCTGACACGACTCAGAAACGCAATCATGGCACATCACCGTGTTGTTGAAGTTCCTGCGTCTAACTTGAAGAAGGAAATCACAAAGATCCTCTTCGAGAAGGGTTACATTCTGAACTACAAGTTCGTAGAGGATGGCCCTCAGGGTTCAATCAAAGTTGCTTTGAAGTGGGACCCTACAACAAAAAAGAACGCTATCACAAGTTTGAAGCGTGTGTCTACACCAGGTCTTCGTAAGTACACTGGTTACAAGGACATGCCGAGAGTTATTAACGGACTGGGTATTGCTATCCTGTCTACATCAAAGGGTGTAATGACAAACAAAGAAGCTGCTGAGCTCAAGATCGGTGGTGAGGTTCTTTGTTATGTTTACTAATTAATTGGAGGATTTGAATATGTCAAGAATAGGAAAATTGCCAATTAGCATCCCTGCTGGTGTAACAGTAGCTTTCAAGGATGATGTTGTAACAGTAAAAGGTCCTAAGGGTGAACTCTCACAGAAAGTTGATCCATCTATTAAGGTTAATATCGAGGATGCTCAGATTACATTCGAGGTTGATGAAAACAGCCCAGTAAACTACAAGCAGAAGCAGGCTTTCCATGGTCTCTATCGCTCACTCGTAAACAACATGGTTGTTGGTGTTAGCGAGGGCTACAAGAAGGAACTCGAGCTCGTAGGTGTTGGTTATCGTGTTTCAAACCAGGGTAATGTTATTGAGTTCGCTCTCGGTTATACACACCCAATCTTCATCCAGCTTCCTGCAGAGGTTAAGGTTGAGACAAAGTCTGAACGTAACCAGAACCCTGTATTGATCCTGGAGTCATGCGACAAGCAGTTGATTGGTCTCATTTGCGCAAAAATTCGTTCTTTCCGCAAGCCAGAGCCATACAAGGGCAAGGGTATCTTGTTCAAGGGTGAGGTTATCCGCAGAAAGTCTGGTAAGTCAGCATCAGCTAAATAATTTTAATTTTTTACGATTATGACAACAAAGAAAGTTGAAAGACGAATTAAGATAAAGTTCCGCATCCGTAAGAATGTATTTGGAACTGCTGAGCGTCCACGTCTCAGTGTATTCCGCTCAAACAAGCAGATCTACGCTCAGGTAATTAATGATTTGACAGGAAAGACTCTTGCTTCAGCTTCTTCACTCGGTCTCGAGGCAATGCCAAAGAAGGAGCAGGCTGCAAAGGTTGGCGAGAAACTCGCTGCAGCAGCACTCGCAGCAGGTGTAACTTCTGTTGTGTTTGACCGTAACGGTTATCTCTATCACGGCCGTGTTAAGGAGCTTGCTGATGCAGCTCGTAATGGTGGTCTTAAATTTTAAACGATTATGGCAATGAATATTGTAAAAGTTAATACAGAAGAATTGAAGGACCGCTTGGTTGCTATCAACCGTGTTACTAAGGTAACAAAGGGTGGTCGTACCTTTACTTTCGCTGCTATCGTCGTTGTAGGTGACGGTAAGGGTGTTATCGGTTATGGTCTTGGTAAGGCTGGCGAGGTAACAGCAGCTATCGCTAAGGGTGTAGAGGCAGCAAAGAAGAACCTCCTTAAGGTTCCTGTTCTCAAGGGTACTATCCCTCATGAGATCGAGGCTCGTTTCGGTGGTGCACAGGTTTTCATGAAGCCTGCAGCAGCCGGTACTGGTCTTGTAGCCGGTGGTGCTATGCGTGCTGTTCTTGAGAGTGTTGGTGTACAGGATATCCTTTGTAAGTCAAAGGGTTCTTCTAACCCTCACAACCTCGTTAAGGCAACTATCGTAGCACTTAGCCAGATTCGCGATGCTTACACTATTGCAGGTGTTCGTGGTATCAGCATGGATAAAGTATTTAATGGATAAAGGAGATTATTATCATGGCAACAATTAAAGTACAGCAGATTAAGAGCAAGATCGGTGCTCCAAAGGATCAGAAGGCAACACTTCAGGCACTTGGCCTCCACAAGATCTCTCAGGTTGTAGAAGTTGAGGATACTCCTTCTATCCGTGGTATGATCCGCAAGGTTCATCACCTCGTAAACGTAATTGATTAATTTTTAAACAAGTAGCGTATTATGAAATTAAATAATTTGAAGCCAGCTGAGGGCGCAACACACTCACGTCGTCGTATCGGTCGTGGTCCTGGTTCAGGACTTGGTGGTACTTCTACACGTGGTCACAAGGGTGCTAAGGCTCGCTCTGGTTATAAGAAGAAGATTGGTTTTGAAGGTGGTCAGATGCCACTTCAGCGTCGTTTGCCAAAAGGTGGTTTCAAGAATATTAACCACAAGGAGTACTTCGCTGTTAACATTGACACTCTTCAGGCACTTGCAGAGGCAAAGAATCTTACAAAGATCGGCGTAGCAGAACTCGTAGCAGCAGGTCTTACCAATGGTAAGGAACTCGTTAAGGTTCTCGGCAACGGTCAGATCACTGTTAAGCTCGATGTTGAGGCAAATGCATTCTCTAAGGCTGCTGAGGAAGCAATCAAGGCAGTCGGTGGTACAACAACTATTATCTAATTAAATAGATGAAAAAGTTTTTTGAGACACTAAAGAACTGTTGGAAGGTGGAGGATTTGCGTCAGCGACTCCTCATCACCATCCTGTTCGTAGCGATTTACCGTTTCGGTTCATTCGTAGTACTTCCTGGTATCAATCCAGGTGCGTTGAGCAAGTTGCAGGAACAGACTGCAGGCGGTCTTATGTCACTGTTGGACATGTTCTCTGGTGGTGCTTTTTCCAATGCGTCTATCTTCGCACTTGGAATCATGCCTTACATCTCAGCATCTATCGTAATCCAGCTCCTCGCTGTTGCTGTTCCTTACTTCCAGAAGTTGCAGCGCGAGGGTGAGAGCGGTCGTAAGAAGATTAATTGGTATACTCGTTGGTTGACTGTAGCGATTCTTATCTTCCAGGCACCATCGTACCTTATCAACTTGAAGTATCAGGCTACAGCAGCGCTGGCATCAGGTATTTCTTGGACTGCATTCATGTTCCCTGCAATGATTATCCTCGCTGCGGGTTCAATGTTCATCCTTTGGCTTGGTGAGCGTATTACAGATAAGGGCGTAGGTAACGGTATTTCGATGATTATCATGATTGGTATCATTGCTCGTTTCCCACAGGCTCTTGTTCAGGAGGTCAGCTCTCGTCTGAGTGCAATTAGCGGTGGTGGTCTCATCATGTTCATTGCAGAGCTCCTTATCCTCTATGCTGTAGTATGTGCTGCTATACTTTTGACACAGGGTACTCGCAAGGTTCCTGTACAGTATGCAAAGCGTATTGTAAATGGTCAGCAGATGGGTGGTGCACGCCAGTATATTCCATTGAAGTTGTTCGCTGCTAATGTAATGCCTATCATCTTTGCTCAGGCTTTGATGTTCATCCCATTGGCAATCGTACAGTTCAATTCTGACAATGCATCTGGTATTCTTCATGCTTTGATGGATAACCGTAGTCTTCCTTATAATATTATTTATGTGATCCTTATCATTGCGTTCACATATTTCTATACAGCGATTACTATGAATCCAACTCAGATGGCTGAGGATATGAAGCGTAATAATGGTTTTATTCCTGGAATCAAGCCTGGCAAGGAAACAGCAGATTATATTGATGGCATTATGTCTCGTATTACTCTTCCTGGATCTTTGTTCATCGCTTTCATTGCAGTAATGCCTGCACTTGCTGGCCTTTTGAATGTTCAGCAGGGCTTCTCACAGTTCTTCGGAGGTACATCATTGCTGATTCTTGTTGGTGTTGTTATCGATACACTCCAGCAGATTGAGAGCCACTTGATGATGCGTCACTACGATGGATTGCTTAACTCAGGCCACACACGTGGCGGAAATGTTTCGGCATATTAATCCGGTCTTTAGGGAATGAAGATATTTCTTAAGACTGATGATGAAATAGAACTAATGCGAAGGGCTAACCGACTTGTCGGTTTGACCCTCGCAGAAGTTGCTAAAAATATTAAGCCGGGTGTTACAACTCTCCAATTGGACAAGGTCGCTGAGGAGTTCATAAGAGATCATGGAGCAATTCCAACATTTAAGAACTTCCCTAATCCTTACGGAGATCCATTCCCAGCCAGTATTTGTACCTCAGTCAATGAATGTGTTGTACATGGTATCCCAAGTGATAATGTGGTCTTGAAAGAAGGCGATATTATTTCAGTAGACTGTGGAACACTTTTGGACGGCTTTTGCGGTGACAGCGCCTATACATTCTGTGTCGGTGAAGTCTCGCCTGAGGTCAGAGAACTTCTGAAGGTAACAAAAGAGAGTCTTTATCTCGGGATAGAACAGGCTGTTCATGGGAAGCATATCGGTGATATCGGTTTTGCTGTTCAGCAGTATTGCGAAGATCATGGATATGGTATAGTGAGAGAACTCACCGGACATGGTATCGGTCGTGAGATGCATGAGGATCCTCAGATTCCAAACTATGGCCGTAGGGGAAATGGTGCGATGCTTAAGTCAAGCATGTGTGTAGCAATAGAACCAATGGTTACGATGGGAGACCGTCAAGTGTGTATGTTACCAGATAAGTGGAGCATTGTTACTCGAGACGGAAAACCTGCTGCTCATTTCGAGCATACAGTCGTAGTCAACAAAGGCAAGGCTGAGATATTATCATCATTCGAAGAAATAGAACAGATAGAAGACAAAAGAAATTAATTATGGCAAAACAGTCCGCTATTGAGCAAGACGGTACAATTGTAGAAGCTTTGTCTAATGCAATGTTCCGTGTGGAATTGGAAAATGGTTGTCCTATAACTGCGCATATCTCAGGTAAGATGAGAATGCACTATATCAAGATTCTTCCTGGTGACAAAGTTAAGGTGGAGATGAGTCCATATGACTTGACAAAAGGTAGAATCGTATTCAGATATAAATAACATATTTAAGATATGAAGACAAGAGCATCATTAAAGAAGCGTACACCTGATTGTAAGATTGTTCGTCGCAAGGGTCGTCTTTTTGTTATCAACAAGAAGAATCCTAAGTTCAAGACTCGTCAGGGTTAATCTTTTTAATTTTTGTTAAAAGTTAAAAGGTTTAGTTAAAATCCTATTGGGTAGGTTCTCGGTTTTTCGGATATGTGAAGAAAAATTACTAACTTTGCAGTTCGGAAATTCGGGAATTTTTCCCATGTAATTATTTATTTATATTTTTAAACAATGGCAATAAGAATTGTTGGAGTAGATTTGCCCCAGAATAAGCGTGGCGAAATCGCATTGACCTATATCTATGGTATTGGTCGAAGTAGTTCAGCAAAGATATTGGACAAGGCTGGCGTTAGTCGTGACAAGAAGGTCAACGAATGGAACGACGACGAGGCTGCTAAGATCCGTGAAATTATCGGCGCTGAATTCAAAGTAGAAGGTGATCTCCGTTCTGAGATCCAGTTGAATATCAAGCGACTGATGGATATTGGTTGCTATCGTGGAGTTCGTCATCGTAACGGTCTTCCTGTTCGTGGTCAGAGCACAAAGAATAATGCTCGTACTCGTAAGGGTAAGAAGAAGACTGTTGCTAATAAGAAGAAGGCTACTAAGTAATTAGAAAGGGATTAATTATGGCAAAGAAAACAGTCACTAAGAAAAGAAATGTGAAGGTTGACGCTATCGGACAGCTTCATGTTCATAGTTCGTTCAATAACATCATCGTATCTTTGGCGAATGGCGAGGGTCAGGTTATTTCTTGGTCTTCAGCAGGTAAGATGGGTTTCCGTGTCCCTTAGAATAATACTCCTTATGCAGCTCAGATGGCAGCAGAGGATTGCGGTAAGGTAGCATTTGATCTTGGTCTCCGTAAGGTAAAGGCATATGTAAAGGGTCCTGGTAATGGTCGTGAGTCGGCTATCCGTGGCGTACATAGCTGTGGTATCGAGGTTATCGAGATTGTTGACGTTACTCCACTTCCACACAACGGATGTCGTCCTCCAAAGCGTCGTAAGGTATAATTTAGTGAAAAGTTAACAGTGAAAAGTGAAAAATTGAATTTTTGCGTAGCTCTTCACTTCACAACAAAGGAAATTTTTAAAAATTATGGCAAGATATACAGGTCCGAAATCAAGAATTGACCGTCGATTTGGTGAGACAATCCTCGGTAAAGAAAAAGTTTTGTCTAAGCGTAACTTCGCGCCTGGACAGCATGGCAACAACCGTCGTCGTAAGATGTCTGAGTACGGTGTCATGTTGGCAGAGAAGCAGAAAGCTAAGTACACATATGGTGTTCTTGAGCGTCAGTTCCGTAATTTGTTTGAGAAGGCTTCTAAGATGGAAGGTATTAAGGGTGAGAACCTCCTTCAGCTTCTTGAGTGCCGTCTTGATAATGTAGTGTTCCGTCTCGGTATTGCTCCAACCCGTCGTGCTGCTCGTCAGCTTGTAGGTCACAAGCACATCACTGTTGATGGTCAGGTAGTGAACATCCCTTCATTCGCTGTTAAGCCAGGTATGATTGTCGCTGTTCGCGAAAAGTCAAAGTCACTCGAGGTAATCGAGGACGCACTCGCTGGTTTCAATCACAGCAAGTACCCATGGATCGAGTGGGATGCTAACACAAAGAGCGGTAAGTTCTTGCACATGCCAGAGCGCGCTGACATTCCTGAGAACATTAAGGAGCAGTTAATCGTTGAGTTGTACTCTAAATAATCATTAAGTTAATGGCGATATTAGCATTTCAAAAACCTGACAAAGTTGTAATGTTGGAGGCTAACGATAAGTTCGGAAAGTTTGAATTCCGTCCTTTGGAGCCTGGCTTCGGTGTTACCGTTGGTAACGCGTTGCGTCGCATTCTTCTTTCGTCACTGGAGGGCTATGCTATCAACACAGTGCGTATTGCTGGTGTTGAGCATGAGTTCTCTTCAGTACCTGGCGTTAAGGAAGATGTAACTAACATTATCTTGAATTTGAAGCAAGTAAGATTCAAGCAAGTAGTAGAAGAATTCGAGAACGAGAAAGTTAGTATCACAGTTGAGAACTGCACAGAGTTCAAGGCTGGTGAGATTAGCAAGTATCTGACTGGATTTGAAGTGTTAAACCCAGAACTAGTGATTTGTCATTTAGATGTCAAAACTTCGATGCAGATTGAACTCACTATTAACAAAGGTCGTGGCTATGTGCCTGCTGATGAGAATCGTGAGTACTGCACTGATGTAACTGTTCTTCCAATCGATTCAATTTATACTCCAATCCGTAATGTCAAGTATGCTGTTGAACCATATCGTGTTGAGCAGAAGACTGACTATGATAAGCTCGTTCTCGAGGTTACAACGGATGGTTCCATTCACCCAAAGGATGCATTGAAGGAGGCTGCAAAGATCCTTATTCATCACTTCATGCTCTTCTCTGATGAGAAGATTTCTCTTGAGAATGATACTCAGGAGGTTAATCAGGAGTTTGATGAGGAGATTCTCCATATGCGTCAGTTGTTGAAGTCTAAGTTGGTTGAGATGAACCTCAGTGTTCGTGCTCTCAACTGTCTTAAGGCTGCTGATGTAGAGACACTTGGTGATCTCGTTCAGTACAACAAGACTGACCTTCTCAAGTTCCGCAACTTTGGTAAGAAATCGCTTTCAGAGCTTGATGATTTGCTCGAGAGTCTGAATCTGTCGTTTGGAACTGATATTTCAAAGTACAAACTGGATAGAGATTAATCTGTCCACAAAAAGTAAAACAAAAAAATGAGACACAATAAGAAATTCAACCATCTGGGTCGTACTGCATCTCATCGTGAGGCTATGCTTGCAAACATGGCAGTTTCACTGATCATGCACAAAAGAATCACTACGACTCTCGCTAAGGCTAAGGCCTTGAAGAAATATGTAGAACCACTCGTAACTCGTTCAAAGGAGGATACAACAAACTCACGCCGTGTAGTTTTCCGCTATCTCCAGAGCAAGGAGGCAGTGACAGAGCTTTTCAAGACTGTTGCTCCTGCAGTTGCTGATCGTCCAGGTGGTTACACTCGTATCATCAAGTTAGGTTTCCGTCAGGGTGACGCTGCACCAATCGCTTTCATCGAGCTCGTTGACTTCGATGAGAACATGGCTAAGGCGCCTAAGGCAGCAAAGAAGACTCGTCGTAGCCGCAAGGCTGCTCCAAAGGCAGAGGAGGCTGAGGTAGTTGCTGAGGAGACTGTAGCAGAGGCTGAATAATTCAGAATCTCACAATATGTAGGTCCCGTTCCAGAGATGGTTCGGGATCTTTTTTGTATTTTACTGTCTATTCTATTTTTCCGTGGAAGGCATTTATTTTGTTGTTTTTTTAAATTTGCCTTGATGCATATCATTAATTTTTCTTTTACATATTAGTTTGGTTAATTGTGTGCTTTGGTTTTGTTTATTTATAAATAAAAAGTTGTAACTTTGCAGTCTGAAAAGATTAAATGCATTTTCAAAAGACTATTTTTAGGTAATAAACAGTTTATTTCAGTCGTGAAATCATCAATAATTAAAAAAGTTATCGCGTTTGTAGTCCTCATTTCATGTGGACTGAATGCGCATGCTCAGTTTCAGCTTCTGGACTCTCGTGCCGGAGTTGACACTATGAAGGTTGTTGAGCGTTTCTCTTTCCACACAAATGCTGTTGATTGGCTTTTGCAGACTCCTAATGCTGACGTAGAGTTTGATCTCCGTGGCAATAGTTGGGGCAAGTGGTCAATTATGGTTGGTGGAAAGATCAGTGTACCTGTATGGCAGGGTGTCAACACCTTCTTTGTGTACGACGATCATAGTCAGGTTTCGCAGAATGGTAATGTGCCATTCTATGTGATGGATAACAAGGAGGCTCACCTTGAGTTGAGAAAGTACTGGCGTAAGAAGGGCTCTCGCCTTTCTCCTGCTTTCTACTGGGGTATCCGCGGTTCATACGGTAAGTACGACATTAAGTTGAGCGGTACTGGTAACAAGGGTACAGCGATTTTCGCTGGTGGCTCGTTCGGTATGGTTCGTCAGTTGTACGGCTATCCAAGTGGTAACAGTCTTGATCTTGAGTTGGGCATCACAGCAGGTGCAGTTTACTCAGACAACACTAAGTACACCCGTGACAAGGAGAACAACTGCTATGTTGACATCGAGAATAAAGGCAAGCGCATCGTTCCATTCCCTGTTGTGAATGAACTTCGTGCTGGTCTTATTTACCGTTTTGGCAACTTCCCAATCTCTCGTAAGTACAGAAGAAGATACGACGCTGATGTTGTATATCGCAATGCTTATGAGGACGAGCAGGCAAGAAAGCGCCAGATGCGTATCGAGAAGCACAATGCTGACAGTTTGTTCAATATGGTTAATAAGTACTATACTCAGCAGTATGACTCAATCATCAAGATTGTGGAGGCTGAGGAGAAGGCTGCAGAGATGAAGACTCGCGCTGCAGAGAAACTTGAGGCAGAACTCAAGAAGGCTGCTGCTGCAGAACAGGAGCGTATCCAGAAGGAGGCAGAAAAGGCTGCAAAAGATGCAGAGAAGGCTGCTAAGGACGCTGCTGCAGAAGAGAAGAAGGCAGCAAAACTTGCAGCAGAAGAGGAAAAGAAGGCCGCTCGTGAGGCTCGTAAAGATGAGAAGGAGGGTGAGAAATGAAAAAGATAATATTACTGTCGCTCGTATTGATAGCAAGTCTCTCGGCTAACGCTCAGTTGTTGGCTGTCAAGACAGATGCCGCTTTGGACCTTATGCGTGCAGCAAATGTAGGTATTGATGTTGCTGTCGGTAACCGTTCGACTCTCGGTGCTTCGCTTCTCGCAATGAACGGCACCTGGGGTAAGGACTGTGAGGCTTACGCTTTCCAGCCAGAGTATCGCTATTATTTCTCAGGCCGTGCAATGCACCAGCATTATCTTGGTCTCGGTGGTCTTGCTGCTCACTATAACGAGGTGCGCGATGACCGCAAGATGAAGGCTGTGTCGTTCGGTGCTGGTCTCATCTTCGGTTATACAATGCATGTAGGCAACCGTTGGAACATCGACTTCCACGCAGGTTGCGGTCTCCATGTGTTCCAGAAGAAGGTGACTATCGCTGACCAGCCTCGTCCAGAGGGTGAGCCTGCAACAACTCAGGGTATGTTTGCGGCACCTACAAGTCTCGGTGTATCAATCAGTTATGTAATCAAATAAGGAAAGGGGATAACAGACAATGAAACGATTTTTAATCTTACTCATAGCAGTATTGTCCTTTTCTGCATTTGATCTTCAGGCTCAGGTAGTGAACCTGAAAGGTAAGATCATTCTGAAGGACAGAAACGGTGTTGTTGACGCTCGTGGTGGTGAGGGTGCTTATGTCTTCATTTTCAATACAGCAGAAGACGCAAAGGACTTCATCTCTGAGTATAAGAATTCTCCAACCGGTGTTATCCGTGCACAGCATGTTGCAGCCGACCACAACGGTGAGTTCTCATGTTCGGTACTTTCGGGCGGACACATTGTTATATATAATCCATCAACTAAGAAAGATCCGATCAACCATACAGTAAAGTCGTCTGACGAGGGCCGCAAGCTCGAGTTCACTTTCGCTGATGATGGTATCACACTCCAGGGTGTCGATGTCAATGCGAAGAAGATTCTCACTTCAGGTCCAAAGGCTCGTAAGGCTCGTGGTTTCGGTAAGTATCTCACATGGACCTGCGACAATATGCTCGTTGCCAACCAGGCCAACCATGACTCTCGTCTTGTAGTTCAGCCATACGCTATCGACTGCCAGACTGAGGATACAATCCAGTTGATGCCGGCGTTCGTTATTGAGGGTACTGAGTACCACAATATCCAGCGTCGCCGTATGGACTACGACTACAGCAAGAATGACTCTGTAGCCAACTACTTCATCGATACTCTCACTGTGTCTAAAGATGAACTTTCGTTCACCAAGACACTCGTGTTCGAGAAGCCGGATCCAAACCGCTCGTACTATTGTACAGCAAAGATGTGGCTTGAGGACTATAGCCATGTTTATTGGGAGACCGAGGGTGAGTTCGGCTCATGCTTCGTGAGCAATCCGTTCAAGTTCATGAACTTCAAATTGAGTGGTGGTGAGATGCCACTCGACCCAGACGAGTTCTTCGAGGTTCCAACATCTGAGTTGCGCGAGAACAATAAGTCTCTCCAGATACAGTTCCCTATCAACCGTTCGGAAATGGCTGATACTGAGGCAAATCAGCAGCAGATGGAAGCCCTTCTTCGCGACCTCCATTCTTATGGAAACCGCTTGGCTCAGGTTCGTGTCATCGGTTATGCTTCGCCAGATGGTAACTATGAACGCAACCAGAAACTCGCTGCCGACCGTGCTCAGTCAGTGATGCAGGTTATCCGCCGCAGTGTTGACTCACGCAAGGTACAGTTGCCTCCAGGTCAGGCAGTTGTTTGTACTTGGGATGACGAGGCAGACTCACTCGTGGCTCGTGGTTTCGTGACCGATGCTGAGGAACTCCGCGGCTATGCCAAGGAAGGCGGAAGCGTGATGGCAAAGGTAAAGAACATGATCATCTTCGACACTGTCATCGACCAGATTCTCCAGAATCAGCGTAAGATGTACTGTTCTTACATGTACTCTTTGAACTCACAGCTCACAGCCGAGGATGCTGTCCGTTACTACCGCACAAATCCTGCTTACGGTGAGGGTGGTCAGTACCGCTTCTCACATGGTGACTGGTTCAATATCATTGCCAACACCACAGACTCGTTGGAACAGAAGAAGATCATCGACCGTGTATATCGTGAGATTACAAAGACCGAGACCGGTTATGAGTACAATGCTTTCGCAGCATACGTTGCAAACCGCAAGGCCCTCGATGTGATTCGTGCTGGTGGTGCTGATACTACCATCCTGAAGCCATTCATCGACTATGCTGCCGGTGCTAATGTTACAAAGCCAATCTCATATTTCAATAAGTCAACATACGTAATCAACCGTCCAGCCATCCTTGCCAACCAGGCAGTGATGTTCATGCGTTTGGGCGATTCGCCAATGGCTGAGTTCCTTGTATCGAAACTCACTGGTGATATGCCAATCAAGAAGGAGGTAGGTTCGTATATTGACATGATGAACTGGGTGCTCCGTATGGACGACCCTGCACTCACCGACGAGGAGCGCGAGAAGGGTAGGGAAGGTTTCGCATTCGTTTGCGAACAGGACTCTGTCAATAATGCTATCCTCAAGGCTGAGCTCTACGATGACCTTGGCTACGACCGCAAGTATGTTACCGACCTTGTGAAGAACAACCTCAAGGACGATGATGCTCGTAAGTGGTATCTCCTCGGTATGTTGAAGAGTAAGGATGCCATTGTGGATGATGGTGAGGATGTGAACGAACAGCCAGAGTTTGTAGGTTATATGGAGAAGGCTATCGCCATGAATCCAGCCTACGCTCGCTACTATGCTTCTGAGGCAAACATTCCAAAGGCTGTGTTTGAGCGCTACCCAATCAAGAGTGCGCCAAAGGCATTCCAGCAGAATGTGAGCGATCAGCCAATCTCAATCGGTAATGGTTTGGAGCGTTACAAGCTCGAACACCGCTGGCGTCCTCAGGATGCTCCTTTCCGCAACAAGTTCTTCGACCACATGTGGCTTGAGGGCGGTTTCGGTATGGAGTTCTCACACCAGAAATCGGTTGATCCTGAGTTGAACAACCCATTGCGTGCTATCGGTAACTTCTACTTCGGTATTGGTAAGCAGTTGCACCCATTCCACTCAATCCGTTTGATGGCTCAGGCTGGTTACTCGAAGCGTAAGAACAACCTCATGAACTACTTCGTTTATGGTGGTCGTTTGGATTATATGTTCTCGCTCTCGCAGTACATCTATGGTTACAATCCTGACCGTGTGTTTGATGTATCGGCAGTGTTCGGTGCTGGTATGACAATAAGTAAGGTAGAGGATTCCGACTTCTTCAGTTCGCCAGTGCTCTATGCCGGTTTGAATTTCAAGATCAAGACAGGTCCTTATGGATACCTCTCGTTCGAGCCAAACATTGCATTGCATCGTGATGTGTATGACTTGGCACAGGGTTGGAGCAAGGTTGATGTTACTCAGGGTATGACCATCACTTATCAGGCTTATCTGAATAGCAACAATACTTTCGATCGTCCGGAGGTAAAGAACCAGAAGTGGCGTGCTCCATGGTTCATCGAGGCAGGTAACGGTATAGATATTCTTCGTGCTCATCAGCCAGATTCGAATACTCCTCGTCCAGGTCACGATATCACCTTCAGTATAGGTAAGTGGCTGTCGCCAATGCTCGGTATCCGTGCTGGTTTCACAGCTATCTCAAGTACATTTGCTACTGATGATACCTATAACTACCATCGTATGACTGCTGGCCTGCGTGCAGATGCAATGTTCAACCCATTTGGCGCATCAAAGAACTTCTCATGGGACAATCCTGTTGGTTTCTACCTCTTCGGTGGTGGTTACGTAGGTCGTATGGGGCGTGTAAGAACCGATTTCGAGAAGGAACGCGCAACTGTTGGTGCGGCATCTATGGGTGCTCACTTGTGGGTGAAGCTTGAGAATGACCTTCAGTTCTTCGTAGAGCCACGTTATTCATATATTCGTGGTCGTGAGACAAACGTGTATGCTCCAATGGAGTTCTCAGTGAATTTCGGTCTTTCGATGTACTTGCGTTCACAGCACTTCCGCGCTCAGGATACCAAGGAGGTCAATGCCCTCTTGGATCAGGATGAGAAGGGATGGCGTGCTGGTGTGGCAGGAGGTATTTCACTGCTTACATTCAGTAACTTCAGTTATGCTAAGAAGCCTGCTACATATATACAAGGTGTAGCGTATGGTGAATATCATTTCGATGACTTCAACGCATTCCGTCTGAGCTATGAGCATATGTATCACAGAACTTGGATGGAGTACAAGGCTGATGGTAACCAGTACACTATGTCTGCCGATCCATCATTCCTGATGCTTGATTATATGGTGAACCTCACCAATCTGTTTGGTGGTCATCGTACCGACCGTCGCTTCCAGCTTGGTTTGTTCGGTGGTCCTGGTCTGGGATTGAATCCTGGTTTCAAGAATCCATCGTTTGCGCTCAATGGTGGTGCAAAGCTCTCGGCTAAGATGAGCGATCATCTGCGTATCGTGTTCCTCCCAACAGTATACTTCGGTTATAAGATGAAGTATATTTATGGTCTGCCAACTGTGACTCCGAAGTCATTCCGTTACTTCGAGACCGTCAATGTTGGTGTGGAATATAAATTCTAATGTGTAGAATACAAATTCTGATTCTGTCATGAACAAGAGATTTTTCTATATAGCAATCGTTGCATTGTTCGTTTCGCTTGGTGCTCAGGCTCAGAGCGAAGGTAAATATCGTGCTGTTGAGGAGGCTTTCGCTAACACCCTCCACAAGTACACGGCTCATGTGGCTGACACTATGGCTGAGCACTTGATCAAGAAGCACAAGAATGATCCTGAGCTTTGTGTGGCGCTGGCTCGCGGCTATTTCCGTGACCGTGAGATAAAGCGTTCGCACGAGTATCTGGAGAAGGCGCTGAAGATTAAGCCAGGCTACGGTTCGGCTTACACTGCCTACGGTGATATCGAGAAGTATTACTTGCGTCCTGACTCGGCTGTTTACTACTACGAGAAGGCTATCAAGGGTGATCCTGCTTACACAAAGTCGTATCCAAAGTATGCCGAGATCGTGGGTAAGACCGATCCTGAGAAGGCGGTCGCTGCATTGCAGAGTGCTCGCCAGTATGACAAGGCGTTCCCTGCTGATGCGCTGTCGGCTAATGTGTGGTTCTCGGCTGAGGGTATCGGTAACGAGACTCAGCTTCAGAAGACTATCGAATATTTCGAGAAGGCTGACTCGATGCGTATGACCAAGTATGACTTGGGCAACTATGCGCTGGCTGAGTGGATGTCGCAGAACTACAACCGTTCGTTGGAGATTTGTAACTACGGTTTGGAGCGCTTCCCTGGTTTCTTGACCTTGGCTCGTGTGAAGTTCTACGACCAGATGGGCCGCAAGGACTATGATGCTGCTTTCGAGGCTGTTGACTATCTGTTCAACAAGTGCGACTCGGTTGATGAGAAGTCGTTCATCTCGCGCGACTATCTGAACTATGCTTCATTGTATCTCACTCGCGATGATATGATGAATGCTGCACATCAGATCAAGAAACTCTATTCTTGCAACGATGACGATGCTATGGATATGCGTGAGGCTTCCAACCAGTTGGTGCGTGCCCATATCAAGGGTATGGAGATTGACGGTCGCTGGAATGATGCTGAGCAGGCTTGGAAGACTTTCATCGAGTATGGCCGTCCTCAGGACTTGGACAACAGTTATTACTATTATATGCTGACTGAGACTTATCGTGAGCATATCCAGGCTATCGATTCTGATATGGAGATTGCTGACAAGGCTGCTGAGACTCGCCGTGTGGCTGACATTCTTGATGCTGCTTATGTTGACTTGCAGAAGCGTTATCCTGCGTTCGAGACTGAGTTGATTGCTTACCTCCGTGCTGCCAACATGCGTCAGTTTGAGGACGACCAGTTCACTCAGGGTGTGGCATTCCCTTACTATCAGGCTATCATCGACCTTGTGGAGCCAATGCCTGAGAAGACTCAGCGTCAGTTGCAGTACCTGATGGGTTCTTACGACTATATGGCTATCTACTATTTCTTCCGCGATGACTATGCCAAGGCTGGTACTTATGCTAAGCGTGTGCTTAACATCGATGCTTCTAACAGCAATGCTCTGAGAATCATCGAGTTGGCTGAGAAGGCAAGTAAGAAGGTGAAGAAGGGAAGGAAGTAAAGCCCCACAGCCATCCTCAGACCCTCTCCGCCCCATAAAGGGGCACCTCCCCCGTGATGGGGAGGATTCTAAAATGATTTGGAAGATGAAGGGTGTGTCTCCTTTTTCGGCATTGTTGCCGGAATACAAATAGAATTCGGACATTCGGACAAACGGACATTCGGACATTTTTCACTTCGAGGATATTCCTTTAAGATACAAGAAGGGACGACCTACAAATAGGCCGCCCCTTTCTTTTTACCCCGGATTATCCACCCTCATGTCGCTATGCTGTCATCTCCTTTCTGTCTATCTTGCGCCACTGGTTAGGTGCTACCTTTCGGCAGATGTCAGCACGAACCCAGTCGCTGATGAGATGGCGCGCATCTCGGGTGATACCATAATTAACCTTCTTGCGCTCGAGATCCTGAGAGGTGAAAGTCTCTGGAAGTGCATCGAAGAGCGATACCGAGTTAGGCACTCTTTTCGTCTTGCTCTTCTTTGCCAGACGTTTCTCCTCAACGGCGTTGATAGCCTCGCCGAAGCGGTTGAGTTGGAGATTGAGCACTGACTGTGCAGCCCAGCGGAAGAACTTCTTTACAAGGTCCTTGTTGCGCTTGCCAAACAGGATATATGCTATCACTGCCTCGCGAACGCCAATCTCAGCAGCACGGATGTAGAGGGTGTTCATTGCTCGGTTCTCTGACTTCAGAGCCTCGAGACGACGATCCTCACACCAATCATCGACGGTTTCCATGAGCCATTTGATATCGACCATCTCGGTGTCCTTGATGTTGCCATCGGCATCGAAGACGCGATTCTCACACTCGTTGATGAACTTGTCCACCATACGACGCTCCTTCAGCGAGAGAGTGCCGAACTTTGGCATGGTCTGTCCAAAGCGGTCGGGCAGTGCGAGAGGAATCATTCGGGTCACGGTTCCATCCTCGGCGTTTCTGTAGAACTTACTAATCTCGTCAGGAGTGCCGGTGAAGAGGAAGTTGTAGTAAACATCCACATCATCAGAGGTAGAACTGTCAGACTTGTAGTCCTGCGAGAAACGGTCGTTGTCGAACGAGTTGCGGTAGATGCTACTCTTGTTGCCCCAACTGCTCTGCTGGTTGCCAGTCACGGAACTGATTTCCGGCTCGTACGAGAAGATGTGCAGTCCCTGGGCATTCACCATACGGTCGATGAGTTTCGACACCGAACAGCGACCAGCCACGATACGGCGGATAGGCTTCGGATCCTCCGGTTGCTGAGCCTTGTTCTTGCACTTCTTCAGTTTGTCCTTGTACTCACGCTCCTGCTGGATAGCCATATCGTCCTTGGCACTGACGAGTTTTGTCAGTAGGGCGAAAGGAATGCCATAGTTCGACTTGCCCGATGCTGCCGAACCCTCGATGGTGGTCATCAGGGTGAGCGACTTTGGTTTCAGCGGATTGCGGTACATGAAACGGATGCGAGTGAGCAGGAAACCGATGATGGTGAGCACCGAGTGGATCATCGCTGTCTGATAGCCCAAAGGAGCCGTCTTGACGAACGCCTTCACCAGCGCTGGGAGAGCATCATGAGGGATGTCCTCGTCATCGACAGGATAGTCAGCCACCTCGTTGGCATACACCTCGGTCACATCGTCGGCAGCACCGTGACGCTTCAGAATGCGATAGAGAGTGAAAGGCATGCTGTTGGAACGGCGATAGTCGAGGACGTCCTTGATCATGCGGTTCACCTCGTCCTGTGGCAGTCCGAAGGCATCGCCGATGGCAAGGCGCATCTTGTCGGCATCAAAGTCGCAGGCGTATTTAAGGATGTGGAGCGACTTCAGTACGTCCTTGTGACGCTCGCCCGGCATTGGGATTCCTCCCTGCTCGAGCCAGTAGTCGGCCATGATGTTCTTCACTGGCACTCCGTGGAACATCAGTCCTGAATCGGGCATCTGCTGACCTTCCGGTGCATCAACCTCGTTCTGTGACTCCTCGGCAGTTTTGTCGAAAACCACCGCTCTGTTTTGGAACACTGGTTCGGAACCTGATGCACTGTTTTGGTGCATCTGCTTGTTGATGCCGAAGTCGGGATTCTCTACATAAGCCTCAGGGAAATCGTAGAACATTCCGTCCTCATCATAAAAGAGGATGTCCTTCTCGTGAGGCATGTAAAGCACGCGAGAGATATCGAAGCAGTTCTCGTCGGGGATGAGCCCAACGGCATCGCCGAGATGGCGGTGATTCTGCTCGATGGAAGTAAACATAGGTGAGAGCATTGCCACCACGTGGAGTCCTTTACCGCGGGCGCTCACGCAAACCATTACGATATTGAACTCTTTGATGAGAGGCTTGATTTTGCTCTCGTAAATAGCCCTCGGATCGTCAAGGTGATCGAAGTCGACTCCGTAGAAGCCGTTGCTCTTGCAAGTAGCCTTGGTGTGCGTTCCAGCCTCGCTGTAGGCTTGGAATGTAACGCACGGCAGTCCCTGTTTGAGCAGTCTCTGCTTCTCTTCGTCCTTCTCTGCACGAATCCTTCCGATAAGCTCTTCGAGGGCGGGGTCACCGACCACCCCTCGGAACTTCTCCGGGGTCATGGGCTGACCCTTGGAAGTGATTTGATTAAAAAAGGTAAATTTGTTCATACTAATACTGATTTAAAAAGTTGATTTTTTTTGTTGTTTTTTCTACATTTTGAATTGAGTTAAGTTTGTTAAACATTGATTTTATTGAACACTAATTGGAGGAGGTGTAACTACTGCTTATACCCCCTGCCGGCTTATGGGGGATGAGAATAGAAATCTTGCTCCTTCCAGTGGAGATGGTGCCCTGTTTTAGGGTGTCATCATCCGGGGTTGTACACTATGTCAAAGATCGCTTGAACCGAGTGCTGTGTCAAAAAGTATTTTGAATACAGCCGAGGTGATGGTGATGTTCGGCGAAGCCAAAGATCGCTTGGACCCTCTCTCGAATCCGGCTGCAAAGCTACGAAGGTTTTGGGGGATAATTTTTTAGTTGGCAATCAATCGGAATTAGTTGGCAATCATTCGGAATCAGTTGGCATATGCTTGCAATAAGGGTGGGGGATAGATATCTATACCAGATACGTGTTTCGCGTATGTGGTTATGTACGAAAGGATATAAAATGTTGATTTTCAGGTATATTAACGCTATACTATACCAGAGTTCCAAAACGGAACTGTGGTTTGAACCTGCATTCCCAAAATGGAAACGAAGGTCACAAAAAAAACCTGATTGGTGTTTTAACAATCAGGTTATGACTCTTGCTGCAGTCCTTGGTCTATCAGTCGGTATGTAAGGTTTATCTCGCGCAGGGCTCGGGATATCGGTCTGCCGTGCATTGCCATGGCTTCCAGTTCACTCTCTGAACATAGGAATTTCTCGTGCTCCATCAAACTCTTCTGCGCCTTGCTCAGTCCACTATTGTCGGCAGTCATCTCACTGCCCACCAGTTCGGCTATCATTTTCCAGTATGGACGGATGTTACGCCCGTTGACAATCACTCCGCGCTTCATCAGCACAATCCACACATAGGCAAGGAACTTCGCCTTGGGCAAAACAAAGTCGCCCACCACGTAGCATCCTCGCTTGTCCTCCTCGGTGTTGTAATGTGCCACGGCAAATTGCCGTATCCGGTCTCGGTACTGCGCCTCGTCCACACCCTCGCAGAACACCGGAACCATCTGTCCGCCAACGGGCCGCGTCTCCTTCGGTTTTACTCTTCTTACCATATATACGCGCGCGAACCTTATTTATTATTATTGACCCAGGCAGGGATGACATCGAGGCGCAGATAGCCCAGAGTCATCTCCTTGTCCATCAATACTACATCGTGCACTTCACATAACTCATCCAGTTTGTCAGCCACAGTGGCTTTCAAACTTTCCTTGCTATCCACGATAAGAGTCTCCACCCACCGTGTCAGTGCCTTCGCCATATCGATGATTCGCGGGTCGAAAGTCTCACTGAAATAGCCGCTGAGCACATCGTTCATGGCAATCTCACGCGCGTGCATGCCCATACGCGTACCTATTTCTATATGACATTCCAACTTGCAGAGCGTGTCCCAGAGGTCCTCAATCGCTGTCCACAGACCGTCCTCGTTACCCGATTCAGCCTCACTCAGTGCATCATCGAGTTCCATGAGGTATGGAGCCAGATGGTCGTTCATCACCACCTGACCACCGAGATGCTCGTTGCTCCATCTCTCAGCCCATATTTTCAGTACCCACGCGCGGAAGAGCATCAAACTCTCGTCGTAAATAAACTGTTGTGTAATGCGTGAGAGGAAAGTGAAGGGATAACCCTCGTTTTCAAACCAGTCGCAGAACTCTTCCGCTATTTCTCTCACCTCTTGGCATTCAGTAGCCACTTTCATTTCCGCTTCCAACTGTGTCAGCAGATCCATGTCCACCCAGGGCCACACATTCTTGCCGTCGCCCAGCAAAGGATATCTTTCGTTTGTCATAATCATAGTCTTTATCATTCTGAATGCAAAAATAAGATTTTTTTTGTAAATCCTCCCACGCCCCCGCAATAATTTTTGGTTATGATATACAATTAGGCACAACTATATAAAGAAGATCACAAGGAAAGAGTATATACTCCCCTCGCCTTGTGGGAGAGGGGATGGGGGTGAGGCTTCCCAATTTGTCCGAATGTCCGAATGTCCGTTTGTCCGAATCCTATGTGTCCGGACATTGATTTTGAGCCCTATCGACATAGGGTGTAAAGAAATATGATAATGATAAATAGATAATAAATAATAATATAATAATAAATATAATTAATACTACTCTATACTATTACTTCTCTCGCATATGTTGTTAATGTCAAGAAAATTCTATTTTCTTGCTGAATTCCGTGCTTTCCCGCCTTGCCTGTCTGTACGGCCTCTTGTCCGCAGTAAATTCCGCTCACACATACAATTCGGACATTCGGACAAACGGACATTCGGACAAATTAAGGCTGGTAATATCTCCTCCTCTAAGCGAAAATTATTTACACAATTCGTTCTTCCATCCTCATGTCCCATTTCTCGCTGTGAAAGCGCCGGAATGACCCTGTCCGCACGCCGTTTTGATGTGCTCATTTGGGCGGAATGACCACCTCCGCACGTTGCTTTTCGAAAACCGGCGCGCTATGCTCAATTGAATAACAATATTCTTTCTAATGCGCTGTATATCAGCATATTATGAAAGCGCGGCCTCATACCAAAACAAATCAGGCGAAGCCCGTCGGCCCCGCCTGAAAATACTATTGAGAGTAAAAAGAGTTTACAAAAGCAAATCCCCTTCTTTGCCTTTCTTGCAGAAAAATGTCCGAATGTCCGTTTGTCCGAATGTCCGAAAGCTATGTGTATTCCGGCAATAATGCCGAAAAAGGAGACATTTGGTCCTTCTCCTTGCCGCCTACCGAGGCATTTCGACACCCTCGCCCTAGCGAAGCGGTACGGGAGAGGGAAGAGCGCGAAGCGCGAGGGGAGAGGGTCCGGTTTATGGCTTTGCCTTCATCACGAACTCCAGGGTTCCGCCTTCCATGATCTGCTGCTGGGTCAAGCGGAGGTCGGTGATTGGCTTGCCGTTCAACTTCACTGACTTCACATAGATGGCCTTGTCGCTCTTGCGAGGGGCGAGGATGGTGAAGGTCTTGCCGTTCTCCAGGTGGATTACCGACTTCTGGAAGTGGGGCGAACCAATCTGGAAGTCGTCAGCACCGGCGTTGAATGGATAGAATCCCATCGACGAGAAGATGTACCATGCCGACATCTGACCGCAGTCATCGTTGCCAGCATAGCCGTAAGCCTTGTCGTTGTAGAACTTCGTACGCACCTCGTTCACCAACTCCTGTGTGCGCCAAGGCTGACCTGCGAAGTTATAGAGATAAGTGGTGTGATGGCTCGGTTCGTTGCCATGGGCATACTGGCCGATGAATCCCGAAGCATTCTCGTTGTGATCGCCCGGCATTGCCTCAAGAGTGAAGTTCTCGTTGAGTTTCTCGATAAAGCCCTTCTTGCCACCGAACAGGCTAATCAAACCCTCTGGATCCTGTGGCACAAACCACATATACTGCCATGCGTTACCCTCGGTGAACGGCTGGCCGTCGTAGCCATTGCTGCTGTAACTCAGTGGGTCGAACGGGCGCATCCAGTTGCCCTTGTCGTCCTTAGGAGCAAAGAATCCGATTGATGCGTCGAACATATTACGGTAGTTCTGCGCACGCTTGTAGAAATGCTCAGCATCCTCCTTATGTCCGAGCACCTCAGCCACGCGAGCCACACACCAGTCGTTGAAAGCCATCTCCAAGGTTATCGACACCGACTGAGGTTGGAGGTTGGAAGGCATATAGCCATATTTCTCCCACAAGTCGAATGGCGAATTGCGGTGAATCAGCATCGAACTCTCCTTCATTGCCTTATAGGCAGCCTCCTTGTCAATGCCCTGAATATCAGTCAGTATAGCGCGCGAGAGCACCGGAATGGCGTGGTTGCCAATCATGCAGTAGTTGTCCTGTCCCCAGAGGTCCCAGATAGGCAGATAGCCGTAGGTCTGCTGGTGCAACACCATAGCATTCACAAAGTCGGCAGCAATCGAAGGGCTGATGAGGTTGTACAGCGGATGAGCCGCGCGGAAGGTGTCCCACAATGAGAAAGTAGAGTAGTACTTCTTGCCAGCCGGCATACGCTTTGTCTCGAAGTTAGTGTCGATATATCGGCCGTCAACATCACTCATCACGTTAGGCTGAATCATTGTGTGGTACAAACCAGTGTAGAATATCGTCTTGTCAACATCGCTACCTTCCACGTCAATCTTCGAGAGAGCCTTCTCCCACTTGTCGTGAGCCATCTGGCGGTAGGCAGCGAAATCCCACGATTTGCATTCTGCGGCGAAATTCTTGCGAGCACCCTCATAATCCACAGCACTCAGCGCCACCTTCACCATCAAATCCTGCTTCTTATTATCGAACGAGAGAGCCGCACGGAGCATCTTTCCGTTGATAACCTTACCCTCGCCAACACTGCGCTTGCCATCCATCATCAGAGTCTCGGCGAATGGGCGCGAGAATTCGGCGCGGAAATACACCTTTCTCACCTTTGCCCAACCCGTGATGATGCGGTAACCCTCGAGCGTATGGTCGTCAACCACTCGCAACTGGCTCATCAGCACCTGGTAAGTGCGCTGACCCTCAACCACATAGTAGGCATCATCGCCGCGATAGGTAGAGCGGTCCAAATCCACCACCACCTGCTGTTTCGCAGCCTGAGGGAATGTGTAGTAATGGATACCCGCATGCTCCGTAGCCGAGGTCTCCACCTTCACACCGTTTTCCTGCAACTTCACCCAGTAGTAGCCCGGGGTGGCACCCTCGTCCTCATGGTTCATCGTCTGCGAGAAGTCGCCCTTCGCCAACTGCTCCTTTGTGATAGGCTCTGTGACAGGCATCAGCGAGATGTCAATCAAGTCGGTACAGCCCGTTCCCGACAGGTGGGTGTGGGTGAAACCGTAGATGCGGTTTTTGTTGTAGTCGTAGCCGCAGCAAGGGTCCCAGGTCACATACTGCTCGTGCTCAGGACACAACTGAATCAGTCCCAGAGGCACACACGCGCCAGGGAATGTAGAGCCCGACAACGCACCCGTCTCATCGGTCTGGGTTCCGATAAACGGATTCACATACTTAGTGTGGTCTTCAGCATAAAGACCGAGGCAGAATACTGCCGAAAGCATTAATAAAGCAATCTTTTTCATCTCGATAATATTGATTTTAGTGCAAAAATAGCACAAACTGCCGATAAATCAAAACAAAATCGCGCGTTTTTGCACATTTACTACAAAAAATGTGTAACTTTGCACCATCTTTATGCGCGTGCGTGTTTGTGCGCGTTGTAAAAAAGGTAAAAAGGAATACAGGTTTTCAAAGTTGCCTAGCGGCAAGAAATCTTACGCTCTCCGAGCGGAAATCTTACTCCCTTCGGGGAAATCTAAAAAAGGAAATATTTCTATAAACAGATTTCTAAGCGAAGCGCCAATAAGATTTCCGGCTTTAGCCGCCAGATTTCTCGCGAAGCGACTAAAAAAATAAACTAATTATGAAAACAAAAAAGATAACCCTGCTGGCCCTCGCGGCAGCAACAACAATGCTCACCTCGTGCTTCAAAGCCGAACCACTCAATATGGAGTGCGACATCCAGGAAGCAATGGTGGCTAACACCGAACTATTCCTTCACGAGTCAGACGCAAAGGCCGACATCTCGAAGGACTATTTCTCAAACACCATCGTATTCAACAATGTGCGCAAGCAAGCCGACCTCACAGCCGTAGCACCACAGTTCGTCATCACCCCAGGCGCTACCATCCAGCCAGCAAGCGGCACACCCCTCGACTTCTCCGACACTCGCGGACAGAAATACACCGTCACATCCGAAGACGGACAGTGGAACCGCACATACACCGTGAAATTCTTCCGTGCCGATGTGCCAGACCCAGACAACCCAGATACAAAGACCACCGTCGAATATCAGTTCGAGAACTATTTCCTTTCGGAAAACGGCAAGTACTACATCTGGTCAGACCTCGGTCCCGACGAAGTGCCAAACTGGTGTTCAGCCAATGCAGGCTACGGCATCGCCCGTTCCAACGCCAAACCAACCGAGTACCCAACAACCCCTGACCTCGACGGATACGAAGGCGCATGCGTGAACCTCGTCGCCTCGAGCACCGGTTCGTGGGGAGCCATGACCAACAAGCGACTCGCTGCCGGCAACCTCTTCCTCGGTACCTTCGACCTCTCGAAGGGACTCTCGGCAACACTCCAGAGCACCCGCTTCGGATGGCCAACCTACAAAAAGCCACTCCGTTTCACCGGATATTACAAGTACACCCCAGGTGAGCAGATGCAGGACAAGAGCGGCAATAACATCGAGGGTACCGACGAGGGAGCCATCTACGCCGTACTCTATAAGAACCACACACCTGACGGACAGGCCTTCACCCTCACCGGCGAAGACGTAATGACCAGTCCACAGCGCGTCGCAATGGCACGTCTGCCAAAGGTAGGCGCAAGCGAATTGTGGACAGCCTTCGACATCGAGTTCGAATACTGGGAGGACATCGACAAGGACGCACTCCTCAACCTCGAGTACAGCCTCGTGCTCATCTGTTCATCGAGCAAGGACGGCGACTACTACCAAGGCGCCATCGGCAGCACCCTCTGGGTTGACAAACTCGGCGTAGAGTTCGAATAAATCCTCTATAGTCCTCTATAGTCCTCTAAAATCCTCTCTAATCCTATAGAATCCTCTTAAAAATGAAAAAAATACTCTCCCTCGTTCTCCTCCTCGCCTCATTCACAGGCGTCAAAGCCCAGGAGACACCACTCGAAGAAGTACTCTACGAGTTCTACGACTTCTCGTTCACCCATCGCCTCGACTTCCGTCTTGGCTACAACATCGGCGGAACAATGCCACTCGGCATGCCAGCCTCAATACGCTCACTCAACAGTTATTCACCACAACTCAATCTCCAGATGGGCGTTGACTACGAGCGCCATCTCAACGAGAAGTGGGGCATCACCTTCGGACTCCGCCTCGAGCACAAAGGAATGAAAATCGACGCCAACACCAAAGGCTACCACATGACAATGGAGCAGGGCGGTGAAGCCATCGAAGGACTCTTCTACGGCAACGTCGTTACCAAGGCATCCACATGGAGCATCACCGTTCCAGTACAGGCAGACTACTGGTTCCGCAACGACCTCAAGGTACGCTTCGGTCCATATATCGGCTATAACCTCGACAAGAACTTCAAGGGCCACGCCTACGACGGATATCTCCGCAAGGACACCCCAACAGGCGAGCGCATCGAACTCGGCTCAACCGAAGACAGCCGTGGCGAGTACAACTTCAGCGACGACCTCCGCCCAATGCAGTGGGGCCTCGCAGCCGGCATCGACTATTACATCCACAACGGCTGGGGCGTCTATGGCGAACTCCAGTGCGGTTTGAGCAATATCTTCAAGTCAAGTTTCGACACCATCGAGCAGAGCATGTATCCGATATATTTCACCATCGGCGTCATGAAAGGCTTCTAACCCCCAGCCCCGAAGGGGCGTAGTAAAAAGCATATCCTCCGGCAGTGAGCCGTATTTGGCTCGCTGCTCCCAATAAAAAAATAACAATTTAAAACAATACATTATGAAGAAAATTTTTACTCTTTTCGCAGCATCGTTCCTTGCTCTTGGAGCAATGGCTCAGGATGCCATCCAGTACACTGACGATATGTACGTCACCATCAATGAAGAGACCGCTGGCCCAATGCAGGCAACCATCCTCGTTACCCCACAGGAAAACGGCAACTATACTCTCGCGCTGAAGAACTTTGTTCTCACCTCTGAGGACGGCGATATGCCAGTAGGTAATGTAGAGGTAACCGACATCGTGGCTTCTGACGCCGATGGCTACACAGCTCTCGCAAAGACCGACGATATTATGATTGCCGAGGGCGATGATCCAAACATGGACTTCTGGATGGGTCCTCTCATCTGTGGTGAGGTAGGAGCAATCCCAGTAATCATCGAGGCAAAGATGACCGCTGAGAAACTCTTCGCACTCATCACCATCGACCTCTCACAGACAGCCCTCGAACAGAAGATCCTCGTGACCTTCGGCGAGGACAACTTCCCAACAGGCATCAAGAGCGTTAGCGAAAGCGAAAGCGATGGCTGTTTCTACAACATCGCTGGTCAGCGCGTGGCTGCCAACGCAAAGGGTCTCGTTATCAACAACGGCAAGAAATTCATCAACAAATAAACATTATCAACTATGAAGCGACTCGTACTTTCCATGCTTTGCGTCTTGGGATGTTTCGCAGCCCAGGCACAGTCGTACGACTATCTCACCTTCGTCACCAATGATGGCGAACAGTCAGTAAAAGCCCTCGGCACAGTCATCACCTTCAACGATGGCAACATCAATGTGAAGGCCGGCGACACAGAGTTCTCACTCCCAATTGCCGATGTGCAGAAGTTCTTCTTTGCAACAGAAGCCAGTGCTATCGATACCATCAATGCCGACACAACCACCGGCGTTTTGGTATATACCGTCTCTGGCCAGTTCATGGGCCGCTTCACCGACCAGCGCGCCGTTGAGGCTCAGTTGCCAAAGGGCATCTATGTGACAAAAGGAAATGGTGAAACTAAAAAAGTGATGGTGAAATGAAAAAGATAATGCTTTTCGTGGCAGCCCTCGGCATTGCCCTCAGTGCTGCAGCACAGACCCTGAACATCAACCAGGGTAGCGTAACCTACGCCGTTCCAGCCGCTATCACAGGCGACGCAGTCCTCTCGGCAGGTTCACTCACCATCGGTCAGAAAACCTACGATGTAGCCTCAATCAGCAGCATCGTTGTTGACGACACCGAGGTAAGCGACAATTCAGTAAAGGTGAAGTATGACGGCAACACAGCCCATGTGCTCATCGCCGGCAACATCGCCCATCTCGTTTCTGCCACTGTCAACGGTGCTCATGTGGCACTCGTTCAGGACAAAGCCGTGGCTGAGGAAATCACTTACACCCTCTCGGGCACATCCGAGGACGGTTCGTTCTATATGGACGGTTCTTACAAGTGTTGTATCGAACTCAAGGGCTTGAACCTCCACAATCCTGATTCAGCCGCTATCAACATCAATGATGGCAAGCGCGTGAACATCTCGTTGAAGAAGAGCACCGAGAATTTCCTCTCTGACGGTCTTCGCGGCGAGGACGATGGCAGCAACGCTCACAGGGCTTGTGTCTATGTGAAGGGCCACCCAGAGTTCTCGGGTTCGGGTTCGGTTGTCATCAACGGTAATGTGAAGCACGGCATCTGTTCCAACGAATACTGCCAGGTGAAGGCATCCGTTGGTTCAATCACCGTAAACTCAAAGGGCGACGGTTTCCATGTATGCCAGTACTATCAGCAGGATGGCGGTGTAGTTGTTGTCAACGCTTCTGGCGATGGCATCGACTCAAGCATCAAGGAAGGCGAGACCGAGGGCGGTAATGTTGTCCTCAACGATGGTCAACTCACTATTGTGAGCGATGGCGATGCCAACCGTGGTATCAAGGCCGTAGGCGCTATCGAAATCAACGCCGGCACTATCGGGGAGCCGTTCAGGGGTGATGCCGTTTGCGACGAGGCTGAGGCTGACGCATCAAGTTCGGCAGCCATCAAGGGCGCTCTGTTCACAATGAA
>JAZQOD010000204.1:0-11757 GCA_045627685.1 Prevotella sp.
GAGCATGAACGACAACTCGTTAGAATCAACTGGGTGCATCTTACCATCGTAAACGATAACGCGTACGTCACGAGCATAAGAACCTGTCAACGGACCACGCTCCATACGCTCCATAACACCCTTAAGGATTGCTGGCATGAATCGCATATCGATTGCACCACCGACAACAGAGTTCAGGAATACCAACTTACCACCCCACTCGAGGTCAACTTCCTCACGGCTCTTGATGTTCATCTTGAACTCCTGGCCCTTGAAGGTGAATGTTGTTGGATCAGGCATACCCTCTGCGTATGGCTCAACGATGAGATGTACCTCACCAAACTGACCAGCACCACCTGACTGCTTCTTGTGACGATAGTCGGCACGAGCAATCTTTGTGATAGTCTCGCGATAAGGGATACGAGGCTCCTCATACTGAATCTGGATCTTCTCGTTGTTCTCAAGACGCCACTTCAATGTACGGAGGTGGAACTCACCCTGACCGTGAACGATAACCTGACGCAACTCCTTAGACTGTTCAACAACCCATGTAGGATCCTCCTGGCGCATCTTGAGCAATGCAGCCATGAGTTTCTCCATCTCTGAAGAGTTTACTGGCTTAATAGCACGAGAGTACTTAGCGTTAGGATACTTGATGAAGTCGAAACGATGCTCAACATCCTTCGAGTTCAATGTGTTACCGGTCTTAACGTCCTTCAACTTCACTGCACAACCGATGTCACCTGCCTTCATCTCTGCAACCTCGATACGGTTCTGACCAGCACAAGCATAGATAGTACCGATGCGCTCCTTTGAACCACGGTCAGCATTTGTAAGGTCGTCGCCAGCCTTAACGGTACCGCTCATTACCTTGAAGTACTGAACCTCACCGATATGTGGCTCAACAGCAGTCTTGAAGAAATAGAGTGATGTAGGAGCAGAAGCGTCGAGAGCAACTTCCTCACCACGGGTATTGCGAACTGCAGGCATGTCAGTTACGAATGGCACTACATTGCCGAGGAACTCCATCAAGCGGCGAACACCCATGTCCTTACCTGCACAAACGCAGAATACTGGGAACATAGAACGTGTAGCCAAGCCCTTGCGGATACCCATACGGAGCTCGTCCTCAGAAAGAGGCTCTTCCATGAAGAACTACTCCATCAACTCTTCGTCGTTCTCAGCAGCAGCCTCTACCAACTTAGCGTGAAGTTCCATTGCCTTTGGGAACTCATCCTCTGGGATGTCCTCGATAGTAGGAACACCACCCTCAGGACCCCATGAATACTTCTTCATGAGAAGAACATCGATGAGAGCATTGAAACCAGGACCTTCGTTCAAAGGATACTGAACCTGAACAACCTTCTGACCGTAGTTCTCGCGGAGACGCTCAACTACCATGTTGTAGTCACACTTGTCAGAGTCGAGTTGGTTAACGAGGAAGATTACAGGCTTCTTCAACTTCTCTGTGTAGCGGAAGTGGTTCTGTGTACCAACCTCTGGACCATACTGGCCGTTCAACAGCAGAATAGCTGTATCTGTCACATTGAGTGCTGTCAATGACTGACCAACGAAGTCGTCAGAACCAGGACAGTCGATGATGTTCAACTTCTTGCCGTTGAACTCTGTGTGGAATACAGTTGAGAACACTGAGTAACCATACTCGTGCTCTACAGGGAAATAGTCGCTGACCGTATTCTGCTGTGTGATACGACCGCGACGCTTAATGATGCCAGCTTCGAAAAGCAGCGACTCGGTAAGGGTTGTCTTACCAGATCCGTCATTACCCAAAAGGGCAATGTTCTTGATTTCTTCAGTTTGATAAACTTTCATAACTGTTATAGGTTTAGGTTTATAATATTGTTTCTTGGATTATGTGGAAAAGCATGCCCAAAAGCCTGCCTTCACATTTCTGCCCTCTAAGTTAGACAAAAATCTGCAAAGAACCAAAAGATTTATGCAAAAAACACAAGAAAATTAAAAGATATTAGTAATTTTGCATTATTATAGGCGAAAATAATGGCTGGAATATACATTCACATACCTTTTTGCGCATCACGATGCGTCTATTGCGGATTCTTCTCTACCACTCTCCACAAGTGGCAGAAAGAGTATGTCGATGCCCTTATCCGAGAGTATTCCTTACGCCAAAACTATCTCTCCGGTCAACCCATAGAAACCATCTATCTCGGTGGCGGCACTCCCTCACAACTCTCGCCCGAAAACCTTCAACGCTTGTTAAAGTGTATCCTTCCACTCCCCCTTCGGGGGTTGGGGGGCAATGAACTCACCATCGAGTGCAACCCCGACGATGTCACTCCGGAATTCGCCACCTTATTATATAATATAGGCGTCAACCGAGTGTCGATGGGTGTGCAGAGTTTTTCCGACGAACGGTTGCGATTCCTCCGTCGCCGCCATACCGCCCATCAGGCACTCACTGCGGTCAACATTCTTCGCCAGGCTGGCATACGGAATATCAGCATCGACCTGATGTTCGGGTTTCCTGACGAGACAATGGAAGACTGGCAGCACGACATTGAGGAGGCCATCTCGCTCAATGTCGAGCATATTTCTGCTTACAGCCTCATGTACGAGGAGGGCACCCCACTCTACACCATGCTCGAACGCGGTGAGATAAACGAGATCGACGAAGAACTGAGCCGTCGTATGTACTATCATCTCATCGACCGCCTCACCCTCGCTGGCTATGAGCATTATGAGATAAGCAACTTCGCACGACCGGGGTTACGATCACGTCATAACTCGTCGTATTGGAACGAGACCCATTATCTCGGTCTTGGTGCTGGAGCCCATTCCTACGACGGGAAATCGCGTCAGTGGAATGTGTGCGATGTAAAAGAATACATAGAAAAAATCTCTGCCGGCATCATTCCAGCAGAGATTGAACTCATTGATGAGCAAACACGTTATAACGATTTGATTACCACCGCATTACGCACCCGTAATGGAATCTCCATCAACAATTGTCCGAATGCCGAATTCCTTATGCGCAATGCCCAGCAGTTCATAGACAGTCAGTTACTTGCCATCACCCCCGACAACCACCTTCATCTTACCCGCGAAGGCCTATATGTGAGCGACGACATCATGGCTGAACTAATGTGGGTATAATTCCCTTTACAATGCGGGGAAAGGGGTGTTAATATCCACCAATTTATTCACTATTGCATAGATAGTCAATCCGGCAGGGGTGTGTATCTGCAATTTCTTCGCGATGTTACGGCGATGGGTAATGACTGTATTCGTAGCGATACACAAATGATCAGCAATCTCCTTGTTTGACATTCCCTGTACCACACATACAATAACATCTTTCTCACGTTCTGACAGTGCCTCCTGGTGTTCACCGCCACCGGTAATCATGCTCGATATCTTCTGAGTCACATCACTCTGTCGGCAACGTCTCTCCAAAAGTCTGATGGCTGGGTTGAAAATCTTATCTTCTATCTCTACATGCTGCGAAATCCAGCGCTCCGAGTTATAGATATCGTAGAGAGTGGCCATCAGCTTATTGTTGCTCAGTCCGTCAGCCGGCAGGTACTTGATGATGATATTCTTCAGTTCCTTCAATTTCTGATCTATCTGACTGTGATGTCTCGAGAACGGCTCCACCAATGCGTCGTTAGCCTTCTGGCCATCCAGCAGTTTCTCCACATAAGGGAACAGCGTCTTCTCCTCGTGCATCATGTGCGACTTCACGCTATGTGCATAACCATCGTAGAGTCTCATTATCAGCACTCCCAGACTATCTTTTTCATCTAACGCTTCAGCCAACTCACGACGAATGAATGGCAGTTCGAAATCCACGAAATAAGCATGCGATGCCCGTAGGTATCTCATCAGCGTTGGTACCGACAAAGCCTCAACTGCATCCGACGACAGATAACCGTTGATACAGAAGTTCACCACCGTCATGAAGGTGAATGTGTCCACCCCTTGATGCTCGCAAACCTCGCGCACTGTCTTATCGCCGAAGCCCATTTTTATTCCGAAAGCACTGAGCATCTGTAGGACGCTATAGTCGTCGTGGATAATGCTGATCATCTTATCATCAGCCTCATACATCTTGAAGTTCTTCATACTGCCTGCAAAGTATTTATACTGAATTTACTATATAAACTATTTGTTATGCATGCAAAAGTAATTGTTTTTTATGAATTCCCCATCATTTTTCGCAAATAAATCCCCTCACAACTATCAAAATACCTAATAATAAGTACTCCTCGCACTGAAAAAAGGTTGTGTGCCCACCACCGAACAACTGTGTGTCCACCGTCCGCACTCTCTCATTCCACTGCTTTAATAAGCTATATCCATCAATCAAAGACAAAGTTTTTTTTTAGAAAAAAGTAGAAATCATCCTACATACCTACATCGAATATGTATGTAGGTATTTATGATGAAAGATCCATCTTTTTTGTTGTTTGTTTCGACAGAAATGCTTAATAATGAGTACATTACAAAGAACACGCTGCTTTGAATCCATAATATTTAGGTATTGCGTTGGTGGCAGAAAGTAAGTAATTTTGCACCCGGATTTGAATATCAATATCAATAATTTCATGTTATGACAAAATCAAGTTTTTATAAAACTTCCGTCTGTGCAACACTGCTTTTTTGTGCCATTTGTGCCAATGCCCAGAGCGATTCAACAAAGACTCGTCTCTCATTGGGGGGCTATGGTGAAGCGGTGATGACACGTAATTTCTACAGTCAGCATTTCAATCGCTATGCCGACCCTGAGACTTATAAAAATGATAAAGGACACGGACGCTTCGACTTGCCGCATGTGACCATCAATCTGGGATATGATTTCGGCCATGGCTGGACAATGGGTTCTGAAATCGAGTTCGAACATGGCGGTACGGAGAGTGCTGTGGAGATTGATGCCGACGAGAGTGGCGAATACGAGGCAGAAACCGAAAAAGGTGGTGAGGTGGCTCTTGAACAATTCTGGATTAACAAGGCGTTCTGGGGCGGAAAACTCAACATCAAAGCAGGCGAGATAATCGTTCCTGTTGGTGAAATCAACCAATATCACATGCCCAACGAGTTCTTCTCCGTATATCGTTCAGAAGGAGAGGCAATTATTCTGCCGAACACATGGCATCAGGTGGGAATATCGACATGGGGAAAACTGAAGGACTGGCGCTACGAGGTGCAGTTTCTATCGGGACTGGATGCAGAGCGCTTCGGGGCAAACTGCTTTGCACACTATGGTGCAACAAGTCCTTATGAATATAAGCTCGCCAATGTATATGCAGGAGCTGCGCGTATTGACAACACTAGCATCAAAGGTCTGCGACTGAGCCTCAGCGGATATTATGGTTACACCTTCGCCAACACCGAGAAGAAGGCTGCCTCATCGTACGACGACTGTCACGGAGCACTAACCATCGGCAGTTTCGGATTTCAGTTGAACCGTTGGAACTGGATTGTTCGTGGCAATGCCACTTACGCACATCTGGGCGATGCAGAGCGAATGACAAAGTTCATGAACTCCTTTCCTAAGCATTCACAGCAGGATGGTTCGCCATCGAAGCATAGTCCGATAGCCGACGCAGCCTATTCGATTGGCATAGAGGCTGGATACAATGTATTCTCGCAGGTAGAGTCGCTTCACAGTAAACAGAAGCTATATGTTTTCGGCAGGTTTGAGGACTATAATCCTTATGCCAAGGGCAACCACAAAGTGGCATACGATTATCTGCATGTGAGACGCATTGCTGCCGGAATCAACTATATGCCGATAAAGCAGATTGTCGTAAAGGCTGAATATGCCCAGCGTCTTTTGGCAAAGGCATATAATAACGAGCCAAGCATTTCTGTCGGGATTGCATATTCTGGCTGGTTTATCAAATAAAAAGATACAAACTAATTAAATGAATAAAACTATGAACAAGAGATTAAAAAATTACCTTTTTTTGAGTGTATTGATGATGCTCGCTATGGGCGTCACAAGTTGTGGTGACAATGAAGACACACCTGAGATTACCGATAAGGGTGTTGTTGGTTCTGACGCAATGATTTCTGCTGCATGCAACAGTTGGAAGGACGCACGTCAAGACTGGGAATGGTCGGAGGCTTTCCTCTTCGGTGTTGCCGGCGACAAGGCTATCGACCCTCACACAGACACATGGCCTTTCGACAAGACAAAGTTCAACCAGTATATTTCGAAGTACAACCCTGCTTTCAACGATGATGATGCCGCACTAATCGACGATGCCATTGCCACAGGACAGAACCTCACTGGTTTCCATGCAGTGGAATATCTCATCTTCCGCGAGGGAAAAGCCCGTTCTATCAGCGATGTCACTGCCAACGAGATGTACTTTGCGCAGAGTGCTTCCAACGATCTCTATCTTAATTCGCTGATGCTCGTTGCTGGTTGGGGCAGTGAAATCTCTGCAGAAGAGCAAGCCCTACTGGATGACGCAGAATTCGAGTGTATGGACTATGGTGAGGATTTCATCAATGCTGGTAATCCAGGTTCGAGCTATGCAAACATCACTCTCGCCACACGTCAGATTATCTCTGGTGCACAGGATATCATCGGTGAGGTACGCGACTCGAAAATCGGTGCTCCAGCCACAGGCGAGGACATCAACTATATTGAGTCGCCTCATGCCTACAACTCAATCCAGGACTTCTACGACAACATCATGTCGTGCAAGCACACTCTCTATGGAGGATGGAACATCACTGGCACCCCTACTCCAACATCGCTCATCGGTGTATGCTTAGGTATCAGTCAGTTGAAGACAGCCGCAGAGGATGTTGAGGCAAAACTCGATGCAGCCCTCACAGCCATCAACAACATGAAGAAGCCATTTGTGCTCTACTACAACGATGCCTCTGCAAAGAACGCAATGGACGCCCTCGACGAACTGGATTCAGCCCTTGCCGCATTGGATCAGCTCATTGAGCCTTACACAGGCAACACTACTCTCGAGAGCAAGTTCAAGACTGTGAACGAGGAGTTTGTAACAAAGACCGTGCGCCCTACCTATCGCGCTCTTGCCGACAACAACAAGAAACTCGTAGCAGCACTCAACCAGATTAAATGGTAATAACAACTTACAACAATGAAATACAATAGATTATCAATCCTCATTGCCTCGCTCCTTGCTATTGGCTGTTCCGACAACACTGTTGATATTGCCGGCGATATCATCGACCTTGACGATCCTGTAGTGACCGAGAAAAGCGAAGACTACTATGCTGGCGGTCTGTTGGGTACTACCACAATGATCAATGCCTACGCCTATCAGCAGCCAACCCCAGCTGTGGAGTTCTCAAACATGCAGATGGAATTCCAGAATGGCGAGACTCTCTTTGAACGCGACTACAACCAGAATACTGACGGTGCTTTCACAGGTCTTGGGCCTGTATATGTGCGCAAAGGCTGTCTTTACTGTCACCCTAACTACGGTCATGGTAAGCGACAGACACGATACAGAGAGTCGGACATGGGTAATGGCTATCTGCTCGTTATCTTCGACAAGACCAACGATGCCTATATCCGTTCTGTTGCAGGAATGCCACAGACTGGTGCTGTAGCCCCTTTCAAAGCACCTATCGATGAGAACCAGATCAAAATCGACTGGCTTGCCTATACCGATGAATGGGGAAACCGTTTCCCTGACGGCGAGACATATTCGCTCATATATCCTGAGGTTACCATTCCACAGTCGGCTTACTATGCACCAATCATGGTACAACGTAACGGTCAGGACATTGAGGTAGGCGTGGATGAGATTGCCGTTCGTCTGGAATCAACAATCGGCCTCTATGGTACAGGACTCACCGATGCTATTCCTGATGATTCTATCACAGCACAATGGCAGAAGGAATCGGCATTCTGCACCCTCAACCCAGCCATGTGGGATCAGACAACAAATATGTGGAAGAGCTATTATACCAACGCTAAGCAGGGTGACGGCACAAAATATGTTCGACGCTACACATACGCTATGTCACGCGGCCCTCTACTCGATGCAGCTGGTGCTAATGCAATCTGGAACATCACCAATGTGACTCGTTCCGACCGTCGTTATCACTACCTCGACCTTGCTGGTAAATATTATGCCACAAAGTCATCGAAGGATCCTGATGTGCAGAGGGAATTCTATACATATTTCCCTGAATGGAACAAGACGGGTGATGTGGAAAAGGATATCTACGACTATCTCACCTCTGCCGAGCTTCCTATCGAGATGACCGACCAACAGTACAAGAATCTCATGATATGGCACAGAGGATTGGCTGTTCCTGCAGCAAGAAACACTGGTACTGACAAGTTCAAGAAGGGCAAGGAACTGTTCTCGCGTATTGGTTGTGCAAGTTGCCACCGTCCATCATGGACCACTGGCGATGATCATATCCAAGATCCAGCGAAATTCTTCAAGAGCGACAACGATATGCCTCGCTATCCAAACCAGAAGATATGGCCTTACAGTGACTTTGTGCAGCATCGTTTGTTCATGGTGAACGACATTCGTACAGGATGGTGTCGCACCACCCCACTCTGGGGGCGCGGTCTTTCAACACTTTGCACAGGAGCATCCGACCGACTGCACGACTGTAGAGCTAGAACTACAATGGAGGCTATCATGTGGCATGGTAGTGCACAGAGCGATGCTCGATGGACCATCGAACTGTTCCGTAATCTGTCGAAAGAAGAGCGCGATGCAATAATCTTCTTCTGTGAATCCGTATAAACTTTCTTTTGCTCGAAATAAAGCGACATTCGTCCAAAGTCTCTTCTCCTACTTTTTGGGAGAAGGGACTATTTGGGCATGTAGGAATAAATAGTAAAATGTAAATTGTAAAATTGTAGAATTCCAAACTTTTTTTGTACTTTTGCAGATGATGAAGAAAATTATCGTTTTTCTGTCGGTCGTGTTGATTATGACACTGATGACTGCTACAATCATTGAAAGCGTCATGGGTACTCCTTATGTCGGAGAGAATATCTATGGGGCGTGGTGGTTTGTGGCTCTTTGGGCAGCCATCGCCCTCGTTGGTTCGGTTTATGTTATCAAAAAGAACCTGTATAAAAATGTAGCGGCATTCCTGCTCCACGCTTCTTTCATTGTTATCCTTGCCGGTGCTTTCGTCACTCATCTCACACAGACGAAGGGTATGATTCATCTGCGTCAGGGGGCATCGAATTCAAGTTTCATCCAGAACGACGGACTTGTTAAAGGACTGAACTTCAATCTCCGACTCGACAGTTTCTATATTACATACAAGGAAGACTCAAAGAAAATAGCAGATTACACCTCTGTTGTTACTGTTCTTCCTGCCAACGAACAGCACGCTATCAGCATGAACAACATCCTGAAAGTGGGCAAAGTGCGTTTCTATCAGGCTGATTACGACGAGGATCTCCGCGGAACGGTTCTTATGGTGAACCGCGATCCTTGGGGCATTCCTATAACATATACGGGATATTGTATGCTTGCACTGGGGTTCCTGCTCATCTTTGTACGCAAGGGAAACCGATTGACATTTGTCTGTTCAATGGTGTTAGCGGCATTCATTGCCTTTCTCTTTTCGCGTAAAGAGTATGATATTCCTGTACTTAATACATGGCTTCTACCTGTTCATGTGTCGTTTATCATTGCTGCTTATGTACTGCTGTTCTTCGCCATCTGGTTCAGACGGTTGCTTGTTGTTGCCGTAGGTTTTCTGTCTATCGGTATCTTCATTGGTGCATATTGGGCAAACATCTCATGGGGTACTTACTGGAGTTGGGATTCAAAGGAAGTATGGGCTCTCATAACTCTCCTCATCAGTGCAGCACCACTCCACAAAGCAAGTCTACCATCCTTGCAGAAAACATGCAATTATCGCCTTTATATGATAATCACACTCTTGGCTGTCCTAATGACCTACTTCGGAGTGAACTACCTCCTCCCTGGAATGCACTCTTATGCATAGGCCCCTCTATGGGAAGAATGTGATTACTCCATTTATTGGAAAGCGTATTGTCAGAAAGAGTAGATACAACTCCCTCCCATTCTTTCGCCGCGGTCGCTATGAAAGCGGCAAAGCCGAGCGGAGGGGAGGGCGGAGAGGGTCTCCTCTCACTCATGATGATACGGTTCACCTTTTATAATAGTACACGCGCGATAGATTTGTTCCACGAAGATGAGGCGGACCATCTGGTGGGAGAAGGTCATCTTCGAGAGCGACAGTTTCTCGTTGGCTCTGCCATAGACATCCTGAGAGAACCCATACGGTCCTCCGATGACGAAGACAAGGCGTCGGGCTGTCTGCTGCTTCTGCTGTAACCATGTGGCACACTCCACAGAGCGCAGTTCCTTGCCATGCTCATCGAGAAGGACGACAGTGTCGGAAGGTTGGATGAGTTTCAGAATGAGTTCTCCCTCACGGTCTTTCTGTTGCTGCTCGGTGAGGGCTTTGGTGTTTTTCAACTCGGGAATGACGGTAATATTGAAGGGCATATAGTGACCTATACGCTCTACATAGTCGTTGATGCATGCAATAAAATGTTTATTTACGGTCTTGCCGACGAGTATCAATTCGGTTTTCATAGGCAGAAATGTTTCATAATTGAACAATTATGTTGCAAAGTTACAAATTTTCGGCAATATTCTTTTTTAATATCAAATCTTTTATATAAATTTGCATTAAGATAATTTTTAAACCTAAATAAACAATACGACAATGGACAAAGAATTAATTGCTCAGTGCGAAGCAAAAGCAAAACAGTGGCTCTCACCTGCTTATGACGAGGCTACTCGCACAGAAGTTCAGGCTATGCTTGATGCAGAGGACAAGTCTGCCCTCATCGACAGTTTCTATCAGGATCTCGAGTTCGGTACAGGTGGTCTCCGCGGTATCATGGGCGTTGGCTCAAACCGTATGAACATCTACACCGTTGGTATGGCTACACAGGGTTTCGCCAACTACATCAACAAGGCATTCCCAGAGGGTGGCAAGAGCGTTGTTGTTGGTCATGACTGCCGTAACCACGGTCGTGAGTATGCTGAGGCTGTTGCAAACATCTTCTCTGCAAGCGGTATTCAGGTTTATCTCTTCGAGAGCCTCCGCCCTACTCCAGAGATTTCGTTCGCTATCCGTCAGCTCGGCGCTATCGCTGGTGTAAACGTTACTGCATCACACAACCCAAAGGAGTACAACGGCTACAAGGCTTACTGGGCTGACGGTGCTCAGGTAACCGCTCCACACGATACTGGTATCATCGACGAGGTGAACAAGGTGAAGGTTGAGGACGTGAAGTTCGAAGGCGACAAGCAACTTATCAAGATCATCGGTGGTGAGATGGACTACGACTACATGATGGCAGTTAAGGAGGCAATGGTGGATCAGGAGGTTATCAACCGCCAGAAGGATCTCAACATCGTTTACTCTCCAATGCACGGTACTGGTCGCGTAATCGTTCCTCTCTGCTTGCGTTCATGGGGCTTCCAGAACATCAATGTTGTTCCTGAGCAGATGGTTGTTGACGGTGACTTCCCAACAGTTATCTCTCCAAACCCTGAGAATGCTGAGGCAATGACTCTCGGTATGAAGCTCGGTACAAAGCTCAACGCTGACCTCGTTATCGCTTCTGACCCTGATGCTGACCGTTTGGCTATCGTTTGCCGCGATCCAAAGGGTGAGTGGAATATCATCAACGGTAACCAGACCGCAATGATGTTCTGCTACTATATCATCAAGAACAAGAAGGCTCGCGGCACATTGAACCCTACAGACTTCCTC
>JAZQOD010000205.1:0-2676 GCA_045627685.1 Prevotella sp.
CGTCCTTCTGCGACTTCTTTGTAGTGATGAGGATTACACCGTTTGAACCACGTGTACCGTAGATAGCCGAAGCAGCACCGTCCTTCAGGATGTCGAAACTCTGGATATCGTTAGGGTTGAGGTTGGTGAGGTTACCGCCAGGGATACCGTCGATGACGATCAATGGACCAAGACCAGCGTTACGGCTGCTGACACCACGGATCTGGATGCTTGCCTGGTTGTTTGGGTCGGCAGCACCGGTGTTGGTGATGCTCACGCCAGGAACCTTGCCCTGAATCATCATTGAAGCATCAACACCTGTTGAGCTGAGGAAGTCCTTCTCCGATACGTGAGCAATGGCAGAGGTAAGTTCCTTCTTGTCCATTGTACCGTAACCGATAACGACTACGTCCTCGAGAAGTTGGCTGTCGTCGCGAAGGGTGACCTTCAGTGGCGAGCCCTGATAAGCAACTTCAACGGTCTCCATACCGATGTAACTGATAACAAGGACGTCGCCCTTCTTACCCTTGAGGGCGAAGTTTCCATCAATGTCGGTTACGCATCCATCGGTAGTGCCTTTGATCAAAACACTGGCTCCAATCACAGGTTCATCTGCAGTATCGACCACAGTACCAGTGATTTCGCTGTTCTGTGCATACAGATTTAGAGCGAACAGAGCCATCATCATAAATGATAACACTTTTTTCATAAAAAATAATTGGTTTAAATGATTATATAAAATTCCGTTTCTTCGCTGGAAAACTATAATTTTTTGCAAATTTAGCCTTTTTTTTAATAACACGTATGTTACGGGAGAGTTTTGGGAACTCTTGGGAAAGGAATATTGACTGATTTTCAACGCTTTAGATGAAATGACAGGAAGAATAATGGGAAATGGTATTAAAGCATTTTTGAACGGATTTTTGCATTTCTGTTTGGTGGTTTGAATAATTGTAAGTATCTTTGTTGTCGAAAATCGCAACAACCGATATTACGTGACCTATAACACTTTTTTAATGATGAAACCTAAGTTTATTATACTGTCATTTTTCGCACTATTCGTGCAGTCGGTATCGGCTTATACCTACGAAGAGGTGCTCCGTATGCTCGACAATGCTATTGAGCATCGCCAGGAATATATTGCAAAGAAGCAATCAACTATCGACACCCTGCAGAAACTCCTCGGTCGCACCAAGGAGTCGCGTTTCGGACTCTACGAGGAACTGTATCAGCAGTACAAGTCGTTCAATACCGATTCGGCGCTGAACTACAGTAATCTGTGTCTTGAAGAAGCCCGCAGGGTGAAGAACCCCGAGTTTGAGCAGCGCGCACTGATATATAAGGTGGAGTGCCTTGCCATAACGAGCCTCTACCGTCAGGCGTGGGATACTCTCCTGCCTCTGGAAGATGAACTCTACACATCTAACAAGTGCCTGTATTACCATACAAAGATTCTGCTCATGGCATGGGAGACGGCTTTCACCAGCATTCCTCACGATGATGCAGACATACAGAAGCAGTTGGTGAGTCTGCGCGATTCCATCATCAAATATACCGACGATCCCGTTGCCATAGCCCATGAGAGGTCGCATATCATCAGGTCAATCGACAAAGGCAAGAGTATTGCAAATGCAAAGGCTGTTCTCGACACCATGTCGCTCGACAACCAGTGGGTTCGCCATTTCGCATTCCTTGTGGGCAATAACTACGACGACCTCGGCGTGCAGGATTCCACACGGTATTACTACGCTATGAGTGCACTGTCTGACATGCGCTGTGGTATTCTCGAACACGCCGCGTTGCGCTCTCTGGCAGTGCTGCTGTATTATGACGGTGACATCTCGCGCGCGTACACATATATTAAACAATGTATGGACGATGCTGATAAATGTAATGCCCGACTGCGAACGGTGGAGTTGGCAAAGGACATGCCGGAGATTCTCGACACCTACAACCACATGATAAGCAATCAGAAGCGCAGTCTTGTGGTGGCTATCATCTTCCTCACGCTGTTGCTCATCGCCATCACACTGCTGCTCATCAATACCCATAGAAGCAAGCGCCGACTGGGTGTTGCCAACCAGCAGATTATGGAATACCAGACGGTGCTTGAGAAAAACAAGGAGCAGTTGCAGGATGCCCTGGATGATGTCATCCAACTCAATAAGAACCTGAAGGAAAGCGACCGTATCAAGGGAGCATACGTGACACAGTATATGAAACAGTGTTCGGAGAGTATTGCAAAAGCCGAGAATTTCCGACACATGCTGTTGAAGACCGCCTTCAACTCCAACTTCGCCAAACTTGTGGAGGTTATCAAGGACACGAAGATCATCGAGGAAGAGTTGAGCGATTTCTACAAGACCTTCGATGAGACATTCCTTAACCTGTTCCCAACGTTCATCAAGGATGTGAACAATCTGTTGTCACCCGACAAGCAGGTGGCAATAACAAAACCGGGACAGTTGACCACCGAACTGAGAATCTGTGCACTGATACGCCTTGGAGTAACCGACAATGAGGAGATATCCTCGTTCCTGCGTCATTCCGTGAAGACGGTATATAACTACCGCTCGAAATTCCGCAACCGCTCACTGGGCGATCCCGCCGAATTCGAGGAAAAACTCAAACGAATCGGCCAAATCAGTCACAAAGGTGATTGATTGAACAAAAACAATAAAAACCCCTTGTGCTTAT
>JAZQOD010000206.1:0-16898 GCA_045627685.1 Prevotella sp.
CCTCGTATGCTTGTTTTATAAGTTCTGGTTTCATATAGTTGTTTTTTTTGAATACGATGACGATGACTCCGGAGAGTCCTGAATTTTTATGTTCCCCATAGCTGTGGCCTCAGTAGGACCGGCGATTACCGGAATGCCTAATGCCTTCTCTGTCAGAGTGTTGAGCAGTGTGTTCCGTGCTCCGCCACCAATGACATATAACTTCTCAATCTTGAACGGTGCCAGTTCCTGTAACCACCCGAACACCGTCTTGTAGCGAGCAGCGAGACTCTCGAAGATACTCCTCACAACCTCTGCGTCGTTGCGTGGGGTAGGGAGGGAGTGCTCCTTGCAGTATTCGTTGATGGCGGTGAGCATTGATGGTGGGTTGGCGAAGGCAGCATCGTCAGTGTTGAACACCGTTGCCATTGTAGCCTCCTCAAACATCTGCATTATCTCTGGATATGAATAATCTTTGCCTTGTGAAGCCCATTCCTTGCGACACTGTTCGAGAATCCACATACCGGTGATGTTCTTCAATACACGCGTCGTACCGTTGATGCCACCCTCGTTGGTGAAGTTCAGTTCACGCGAACGGGCACTGATTATCGGTTGTTCGCTCACTATGCCCATGAGGCTCCATGTACCACTCGACAGGTAAGCGTAGTGTTCACCTTCTTTTGCAGGAACAGCAGCCACAGCACTCGCCGTGTCGTGACCGGCCACAGCAATTATTGGTATGTCGTAACCGAAGTCGGCTATCTCTTTGCGCAGATTTCCCAACACTGTTCCAGGCATCACTATTTCTGCAAAGCATTCCATCTTCGCACCAGCCTTCTCTATCAGTTCACTGTCAATCTGCTTTGTGTATGGATTGAGAAATTGCGATGTGGACAGGATTGTATATTCGCAAGCCATGCGTCCCGACAGTACATAGTTGATGTAATCAGGAATGAACAGATAGTGGGCAGCCTGGAGGAATGGTTCGTAGTTTTGCTTATAGCAAGCAAACAACTGGAACAGGGTGTTGAACGGCATAAACTGTATGCCAGTACGGTTGTACACATCTTCGAGGCTTATTCCCTTACAGTATTCCTCGATCATGCCCGTGGTGTAAGGGTCGCGATAGGCGCGAGGCTGTGCTAATGGTTTGCCGTTGGCATCGAGGAAAATCATATCGCATCCCCATGTGTCCACACCTACAGAAACGATTCTGACATCCTTTTGTGCAGCGAGTTGCCTGAGACCAGTGGTAATCTCCCCGATGAGGAAATCCATATCCCAGAAGAACATCCCGTCAGATTCCTTTATTCCGTTAGGGAACCGGCGCACCACCTCCATCTCGCCACCATCGACAGGGCTCACGATGATTCGTCCGCTCGTAGCCCCCAAGTCAACAGCACAGTAATATTCTCTTATATTTGGTTCCATATTATCAATTATTTTTCCTGTAACTGCTCGGCGACATGTTTTCTATTCGTTTGAATGCCGTTGAGAAATACAGTGGGTTGCTGAACCCCACCTCTTCCGATATCTCTTTGAGCGTTTTGTCAGTAAATGTGAGCAATTCCTTGCTGCGTTGGATTCTCATTTTCAGGATATGCTGATAAGGCGAAATTCCCGTTTGTTCGAGGAAAATCTTCCTGAATCGGCTATATCCACAGTTCACCGCATCAGCCACATCCTCCGGGTGGATATCCTTCTGGAAGTTCTCGTTCATGAAGTGTATTGCCTGTCTGACAGTCTTTGCATTGTGATCGCCATCCTCGCCTAATCCGTCGAGGGTGTATATATGTCCGAGGAGCATGTTCACACATCCGGCGAGCATCTGCTGGTATCCACGACACATCTGCTGTGCGGCATCGATGGCAATACGATATGTCCGTACGATGTCTTCGCTGATACCCACACGGAACACAGGATGGTCCTTTGCAAAGAACCCGTTTTTCACACGCGAGTCAATGTTGGGACCGTTGAAACCAATCCAGAACTCCTCCCAGCCCGTGTTTGTGTCGGGGTGGTAAGTGTGGCGCTCCCCGGGGAAAAGCAGTATCACATCGCCAGCCTTTATCGGGCGCTCTGCAATATGCTCCGACTTGAACACTCCGCTACCTTTTATAATATATATGAGTTGGTATTCGTCAAGCACCCTACCTTTGTTCGGACGAAAGATATGGCTTATAGGATGGTTCTGTGGAGGGTAACACTCCCCGCGACCAACCTTCTGAAATCCCACACAGTTGACAGAAAGTCCCCAGGCGAGGTCTCTGTCAGCCGAAGGAAGATATTTCAGGGTGATATTATCCATTTTCTGTGTCAATAATTATAGGTTTTTAGGATTACACTGCAAATGTAATATAAATAATTCGTTCTTTTGCTCTTTCTTACAATAAAAAAATCAAAGATAATCATTTTTTGCAGAATTAATGTCAGAATTCAAATAAGAGCCCCTCTCCCGTATCACTTCGTTAGGACGAGGGCGTTGAAATGCTTTTCCTTGTCTTGTTCCCTGCAATACATAGCAGGGCTCCATTTTTTTTCACTTGTTTTGCAAACTCGCCTTTGCAAAACACCGTGCTAAGGCAAAAAACTTTCATTTTTAGTGCTTTGGAGTGGTCTTTTTTGCAAAATAAATGTTCTCAATAGGAAAATTATTGCTAAATTTGCAAAATATTAGCGGAATGTGGGTCACGTTCTGCAAGATGCGAGTGGACATAACATTAAATTATTTTATAGATATGACAAGTTTTGGTATTGCCATAGTCGTAGTGTTTATCATTGGCTATGCGTTCATCGCTCTTGAAAGCGTTACAAAAGTCAACAAGGCTGCTATCGCCCTGTTGATGTGTGTACTTTGCTGGTCGCTCTATTCTATCGGATGTGCTGAAGGTGCTATTACTGCCGGAAGCCTCTTCGGACAGGGCGGCGTTGAAATCCACGAGTTGGGCAAGGTCATCGAGGAGTACCTCGGTGAGGCTGGCACAACATTGTTCTTCCTTATGGGAGCAATGACAATCGTGGAGATTGTTGACCAGCACGGTGGTCTTAACTTCGTGTCTGATATGATTCAGACCCGCCACAAGCGTAAGCTTCTCTGGCGTGTAGCATTCATGACAGCCATTCTTTCTGCTGTTCTCGACAACCTCACAACATCTATCGTGATGGTAATGATCATGCGTAAGTTGGTGCCAGATGCAAAGGATCGTCTGTGGTTTGATGTAACAGTAATCATCGCTGCCAACTCAGGTGGTGCGTTCTCTCCAATTGGTGATGTTACAACCATCATGCTCTGGAACGGTAAGCAGATCACTGCTCTCGGTGTAATCTGTCAGATCATCATCCCATCGTTCGTCAGCTTCATTGTTCCAACACTCATCTTCCAGCAGAAACTCGAAGGTGCATGGGTGCTCTCTACCACAAAGGCAGAACGTGCTGCAGCTCGTCCAAGCATTGTGACACGTCGTCAGCGTTCAGTGATCTTCTGTGTAGGTGTTGGTGGTCTCTGCTGTGTACCTGCATTCCATCTCATCACCGAACTCCCTCCATTCATGGGTATCCTCCTCGTGCTTGGTCTCCTTTGGTTCACTACTGAGGTTATCTATCGTGATCAGGATGAGAACGACCCAATGGCAAAGCGTGTGTCAAACATCCTCGGCAAGGTCGATATGACAACTATCCTCTTCTTCCTTGGTATCCTCATGGCTGTTTCTGCTCTTGGCAAGATCAACGCCCTCACAACACTCGGTCAGTGGCTTGATGCAACAACTGCTTCTCTCGGTCATATGCAGCATTATGTTGTTACCGGTATCATCGGTGTACTCTCGGCTATCGTTGACAATGTACCTCTCGTTGCCGCTTCAATGGGTATGTATCCTATCGCAGAAGTTGGCGATATGGCATGCGACGGAATCTTCTGGCAGCTTCTCGCTTACTGTGCTGGTGTCGGTGGTTCTATGCTCATCATCGGTTCTGCAGCTGGTGTAGTTGTAATGGGCTTGGAGCATATCAGTTTCGGTTGGTATCTCAAGAATGTTACATGGAAGGCATTCGTAGGTTATCTTGCTGGTATGATTTGCTACTGGCTTATCCACGGCCTCATCGTGCCACTCTTTGCATAATTAATGAATAGAATTCTAACAGCGATAATTGGTCTGCTCTGGGCGGTTTCTGCATCAGGGCAGACCATTTTTGATACCTACCTCGATCGTGCGAAGGCTTTTGCAACGGCTTTCCCACGCGAGAAGGTACACCTCCACTTTGATAACTCCAGTTACTATCAGGGCGACACGATATGGTTCAAGGCCTATGTCGTTACTGTCGATGAAAACAAATTCTCGCGGATATCGAAACCGCTCTATGTGGAACTTGTCGATCAGTCGGGCAATGTCATGGAGCGCCAGATAGTGAAACTCATGGATGGTCAGGGTGAAGGACAGATATCGCTTGCCAACACATTCTTTACCGGATACTATGAGGTGAGAGCCTACACCAAATGGATGCTCGCCTTCAATGATGATGACTATTTCTCGCGCACATTGCCTGTCTATCGCCGCACGATAGGCACACGCAACGAGGCTCGCCAGATAGCCGAATACCGCATGGACGACAGTATGAAACAGCGTCCAAAGAACAAACTCGATGTTCTCAATGTCAACTTCTACCCAGAGAGTGGCACCCTCATCAAAGGTGTGCCGACAGTGATTGGTTTCGAGACTCTGAGCCGCGATTCCGGTTGGGTGAATGTCAACGGTATCTTGCTCGGTGCTGACGGTAATCCTATAATGCCGGTATCAACCATCCACGATGGCATGGGCACATTTGTGTACACCCCGGGTGATAAGCCTGCCACAGTGGAGATTGAGTTCCAGGGAAAGAAACGCTCTTTCCGTTTGCCGAAAGCCGAGGACAATGGATATAATGTACGCGTGAACGCACGCGAGGACATGTTCGATGTCACCGTCACCCGTTCAGCCACTACCCCTGCCGTTCCTCTCGCCCTCTTCGTCTTCTCGCAAGGCCAGCCATGCTCTTATGTGCCCATCACCTTCACCACTGTTCCCAGCAGTTTCGCTGCTGGTTCCTCCGCTTCTCCGTCGGGTTCCTCTGTCTCCCGTCGTATCAAGATCATGACTGCCGACATCCCGGAGGGTGTCACCCGTCTGGCACTTATCAATGAGCAGGGAGCCACCCTTGCCGACCGTTTCTGCTTTGTCTATCCTAAGGACACCCTCGCCATGACTGCCGAGACCAGTCAGGCTGTCTATGCGGCATACAGCAAGATAGGTTGCCGTGTGAAGGTCACTGATGCTTCCGGCAGTCCTGTCAAGGGAGCAAAGGTATCAGTAGCACTGCGCGATGCTCTTGAAAGCGACTATCAGGAAAACCAGACCACCATTCTCTCCGACCTGCTCCTCACCTCAGAGTTGCGAGGATATATCAACCGTCCGGAGTTCTATTTCGCCCAGCGCATCTCTTCGCGCCGTAAGATGCTCGACAATATGCTCATCATCCACGGTTGGAGAAAATACAATATCGACGAGGCGTTCGGCGTGAAGGAGTTCCTGCCGAAATACATGCCCGAGGACCAGTTGACTCTCTATGGTCATGTGAAATCCTATTTCCAGGGTAATGCCGACCTCGGTGTCACCATCCTTGCCAACAACGACACACTGCAGGTTGCTGGTTCCACTGTCACTGACTCCATCGGTCGTTTCTCTGTGCCGCTCGACGATTTCGAGGGGCGCATGGACGCATTGTTCCAGACAAAGAAAGAAGGAAAGAAATACAACCGTGCATCGGTAATCAGTCTTGAGCGCCTCTTCGAACCGTCGCTGCGCCTTCTCGACTATGCCGAGACCAACCCACACTGGGATGCTGCAGCCGACACCACTCGCGTGAAGGAGATGATAGCCGAGGTGGATCCGTGGACATCTGACGACGATGCTGATATTGTGCTCGATGAACTGGTGGTAAAGGCAAAGAAAACCAATTTCTATTCAGCCAAGGACACTGAGAAATTTGAGCGTTCCATCCTCGGATATTACAACATCCGTCAGGAGGTGGACAATATGCGCGATGCAGGAAAGATTGTCAATGGCGACATCGGTCATGTGATGCACGAGATAAATCCGAACATCAACTTCACTGGTACTCACTATAAGACCGACTCTATCATCTATGCTGTCGATGGCAAGAATATGGAACGTCAGTTTATCGATAATTTCATCGATGAGATTGAAACCGCCATGCTCTACTACGACAATACCACCACCCGTGCCATCGGCTTCAACAGCAATTTCCAGGCATCCGACAAGGTCGTTGAGGACTATTGGACTGGTGTCACCACTGACACCACCAATGTGGCAGCTGTGCGTGGTCTTCATGTGCGCCTCGACTTCACCATGGACGAGCGTTTCAATCCAAACCGCAGTTATCTCACCACCCGAGGGGTGCGCCGCACATATATCCAGGGCTACACCCGTCCGGCACAGTTCTATTCGCCGATGTATCCTGACGGAGCCTTCGATACCTTCGACGATCATCGTCGCACAATCTACTGGAATCCAACGATGACCACCGACGAGAACGGCGAGATAGATATAGAATGCTATAACTCCGCCAATCCTACCTATCTGAACATCTCCGCCGAAACTCTCGTTGATGGTCTCCCCGCTGCATTGAATGTCAGTTCTATCGCTGCCTCAAGAGGAGAAAAAAGGATATGCACACCTTGATGGGCATGCATATCCGACAGGGAATAAAAAACATAAAATCCGTTAAGACTTTACTTTTACTATATTACACTCTATGTGAGCGGCATTCAATTCATTGACGATGGTGCTCACCAACTCATGGCTCTCCTCGAGCGGAATTGTCCAAGTCTTCGCTTTCTTGTTCACCCACTTGTTGAAGTCGGTGGCATTGATCTGCTTCTCTGCAGGCAGATGCGAGTTGATGATATCCAACCCCTTCACTTTCTCGCTGGCAGTAAGTTTCACGGTGAATTGGACATTGTAGCGCTTAATAGGCGCCTCCGGCTCAAGCCCCACAGAACCTGAGTCTGTACCTACGCCTGAGCCATCGCCATCGCCATCGCTTTCGCCATCGCTATCGCCATCGCTAATTACTCCCCCTTCGGGGGTTGGGGGGCTTTCTGGTTCGTCAGGAATCTCAATAATTGTTTCTTCCTCTTCGGTGAACTCAATCAGTTGGTTGCTGAACATATCCAGGAGCATCGACATGCCTGCCGGCATTCCTGAAGGACCAGCATGGAGATGAATGTCGATACAGTTCTTTGCCATGAACGAACCTCCCTCTTCCTTGGTGGCTTCTTGGTTCTCTTTGCCCTCCACTTTCTCGTGTGTAGCACTGTATTTCGCCACGAGTTTGTTCTCTTGGCATTCGGTCACTGTGGCCTGGAAGTTCAGGTCTATCTGCTCTATGTGCAGATATGGTAATGGCACGAGGTTCATCAATGGCATTGACAACCTATGTGTCAGTCCGTCTTTTATATATGAGAACGACACCATCACAGGCTCATAACAGCCGGTACCTTCTTCTTCCTCCTTGAGCATGTCGGCTATGAGGAAGTGGTGAGTAGCCTCGGAAGCCTTCTTCTGTGCTTCAACGCAAGCACGCAACGGACCACCGATGATATGCCTGAAATCTAATTCTTTTATGGATTCAAGTTGTTCTGACATAGTCGTTATTTTTTATCAATGTTATTTTTGATCGGGTTTACAAACCTTGCACGCTCTTTTCTTTCCGCGGAGTTTATCATCGCACACCACCTTGTTTATCGTATGCCCCTTGATATAGCGGCAGTTCTCCTTATGGTAACAGTCGCCCTCAGGAGTGACAAACACCCACTGACGGGTGTCTTTGTCGAAGACACGCACACCCTGGCTCTGCGCTATCTGCAACAGTCGTGCTATGCCGTAAGGCATCTCCGACTGACCGAGTGTCACTGAGGTGTTGATGTTCACATGACCATTCTCCGTCTTCTCTTCCGTCAGTTGCAACTCCAGCATTTTTTGTAACTCTGCCAGCCTTTTAGCCTCGGCTTTCAGCAGTTGTGCCTGTCGTGACTTCGCGCTTCTGAACTTGGGAAACGATGCCGTCAACACCTTGCTGGCTGCCTTTTGCCTGAGCAAAACACTCCTCAACGCCCTCTTTTGTAGGGCTAGCAGTCGGCGTGGAGCAACGCTCACAGGCAGTGTGATACGCTCCACAGCCCTTTGACTTTCGCCCTCTGTCTCTTCCTCTCGTTTCGCCACCTCACTGGTGTCGAGGTCGAGGGTGAAGTTCAGTTCGGCTCCATCAATCTGCATCGGAGTGCTCGGTGATATGGAAAGCAGAGGCATCTTCAGGCTCTTGGTGCCGTGTTCTGTGTTCACAGCCACCTTTGCCATCTTCGCCACCTGCTTGCCGTCTTTCTCGTAGAACGCCAGATGATCGATGATATCCTTACCCGAGGACACCATATCCATCTGTGCCTCCATCGTCTGCGTCAGAGCCTCTTTCAGCAGGGTAGAGAATGGAAACTGCTTGATGACATTTTCTTCTGCCATATCGCAACGTTTTTTATTCGCTTATAACCTTGTTGATGATGCCCACAGCAACAGTGCGACCACCCTCGCTCACCATGAAACCATCGTTCTCGCGGAGATAGTAAGGCATTGCCAGTTCGATGGTCACATCTGCTGTCTCGCCCGGCATTATCATATCCTTGCCTTCAGCGAAGGTTATGACACCAGTGAAGTCCATCGTGTTGAAGAACTTGCACTGTCCACGGTAGCCCGGCTGAATAGGAGTGTGGCGGCCACCTTCCTCCTTTGTTAGCAGGCGTATGGTAGCCCCCATCTTGTTACTGAGCGACAGAGTTGAAGAGCGCTGGGTGACGATGTCGCCTCTTCTCACATCAGTCTTCGCCAAACCGGTTATCAGCAATCCTGCCTGAGTGTCAGGACCACCTTCGATGCTGTCCACCATCTTTCTGAACCTCTCGATGGCGGTGATGGTGGTATCCTGCTTCTTGTCAGGCGAATATACCGATGCTTCATCGCCCGCCTTGATAGTACCCGACACAAGGTTACCGGCAAGCACCGTACCACGCCCGGTGATGTTGTAAACATCTTCCACCACGAAGCAAGTAGGTCCGTTCAGGTCGTATCGCACAATGTTCTTTGCATCGTCGATCATGCTCTGCAGGCGTTCGCTTGCATCTGGTGCTGGTTCTGCAGCACCGCCAAGGTCGTCGGCAGGATCTACCTCACCCTCGGTGATAGGCTCAGGTTCTGGTTCCACTATCTCGTCGAACACGAGGTGCTGTCCGAAGATCTGTTGCATCTTTGCAATGCCAGGAGGCATATCGCTTGTCACGGCACGGATGTTCACCTTCATGATGTTCTGATCCGTAAAGGATGACATATTGCTGCTATCCTCTTTCTTTTCCTCCTGCTCATAGCCAGTCTCGGTCGAGTATTTCGCTGTGAGATGAGCCTCGCCGTTTCGTTCATCTGTGGCAGTCACATTGGCTGTGAACGCCAGATCGACATAGTCAATCTGTATGAAAGGCAGAGGAACGATGGTGAGCAGTGGTATGTTCAGTTTTAGTTTCTTTCCATCTTTTATGAAGGAGAAACTCACCATGACAGGTTCTGCTTCGCCATCTTCGCCAGTGTTCATGGTCACTTCACGCATGAAATTATAGGCAGCGAACGATGCATCTCTTTGAGCACCGACGCAAGCCACCAGCGGTCCGCCGAGGATATCCTCGAACGGTATGGAATTGATAACGCTCTTTACCTGTGAAATTGAATTATTATCTGCCATAGGTTTATATCTTTACATGAATAATCATGAATTCTCACGAATTATCCATTAATTATTTCCGCTCTTAAAAAGCATTTTAAATCCCTCCCCATCATGGGGGAGGTGCCCCTTTGGGGCGGAGAGGGTCTCTTTAGAACTTACTTGCCCTATCGAGATTGTTCTTTGCGTCGTTCACCTCTCGTAGCAGGTCCATAGCGCGTTTTGACTCATTGCGGTTTATGGTGAGCACCAGTCCGCAGTGGTGGCATTTGAGACCAGTTGCACTGAGCAGTTCAACGATTGATGTACGAATGAAATTTCCACACTGTGGGCAATTCATGCCCGGTTCTTTCTGAGTATTGTTCATAATAGTCTTAATTAAAAATTTTTATTGTTTTTATTCCCTTTTTGTTTTTTTGAGAAGAGTGACTTTAATTTTTCACTTTTCACTTTTCACTCTTCACTTTCTCTGATGTTCGATCCAGCATATTGCAGCAAACCGCGTACACCGTTAGGCAGCACGGTAGGAGCCAGTTTTATTGAAACCTTCACGTTGGTGAACTGATCACTCGCTGTAGAGGTGTTAGTGGAACTGCTAAATGCAAATGTAGGCAGTAGGTCATCATCTTTCAGAGTATTCAAACTGTTCCTTTTGGTATTGAGCATTCTTTCGTAAGCCACGTTTTGCCTCGCTCTTGCCCGTTGCAGTTTTACATCCAGGTTCGCCTTCTCTTCTCTCACCGTGTTGGTTGTCACCTTCATCTGGGCATCCAGTTCGAATGTAGCCTCTGATATTCGCAGTGACGGCAGGGCGAGAAGCGAGATATAAGGAATTGTGACCACCTGCACTTTCCCCTCCTCGTTCACCAGTTCGTAGTCCACCGTCTTCAGTCGTTTGCGCAATACATGGTTCTCGTCTTCGTATTCCTCAACGGCTTGCTGCTCTATGATTTCCATGAAATCGTCAGCAGCCTGCAAGTCAGCATCAATCACATCGTGGATGAGAGTACTGATGAGGTTCGACAATCCATAGGTGGGTGTTCCCTCGGTGGTGATTAAGTCTTCAGCCATAATTATATCCGTTATTTATCGTTATCATTATGTTCTTCGCCTCCAATGCTATCTAGGTTGGGAGAGGTTCCACCCACTTTGAACGAGATGGTGTGAATACACTCCGGTCCCAGTTCTGCGAGTCTCTTTGCGTCAACAATGACCTCCAGCTCCTCCAACGCTTCGCCATCGCTATCGTTATCGTTGATAATAGCATACTTCAGCGTAATCTCCATCTCACCGATATTCACAGCAGGCACGAGCAGATGTTTTGGCAATCCGTTCTCACCGTATTCTTCCGACAGAGCCTCTGTCAGAAGGTTTGCCTCGTGCTGCGCTTCTATCACGTCACGCAGCACAGAGGCTATAACTTCCTTGAGTTTTACCATTTTTATTCGCTTTTCGAAACAAAAACTACTTGCTGCAGTTTGCCTGCAGATACAGAATATGTGCCAGCCTTTTCAAACAGCACAATCATCTCGTCGCCGGTAGGCAACAGGGCAGTGTCACCACCATCGGTGAGTTTTGTCACCTTGATGTCGCCAGGGGCATAGACGCCCGATCCGTCACGATAGGAAACAACCACTGCTGCATTCTTGCCTTTCAGCACCACATTGGTGTCAGGACGGATTATCAGTTCACCGTTGGTGTCAATCTCCTCAGCCGAGTCAGCAAGAGCGTTGAGCATCACCTGCAATCCACCAGGAAGGTCGAGTTGCTTTGCGGTGATCTTCACATCCATCGTTGTCTCCACCGAGTATTTCGACTGTCGGGTGGCACTTGAATCACGCTTCGACGAGTACGACACAGCGAAATCCGTTGTGGTGTTTGTCGTTGTCTGCTTTGCAGCAGAAGCACCAGTTCCGGCACCAGCAGCACCGCCAGTTGCACCACCACCAGTAGCACCACCAGTGGCACCACCTGCAGCAGCACCCGTAGCAGGCTTGTTCTCAGAACTAGCCTTTAGAAGAGTGTTAGCAGGAGGATTGCCCACCGCAGTCACTACCGATGAGGCTGCATCGACAACAATCTTGAAGTCGTAGGTCATCTCGCTGATACCGAGGTTTGGTATAGGAATGAGCGACAGCAGAGGGATTGTCATCTGCACCTTCTTGCCACCCTTAATATACGACAGACTCACGGTAGCCACGCGACTCTCCTCGCCAGTGGTGATGATGCCCTTGTCTTTGATATATTTCAAGGTCTCGTCAGCCATGTTGCGCTGAGCGTTCACAGCAGCCTTCAGCGGTTTACCGATGATATCCTCGAAGTTGAGCGTTCCCACCAGGTTGGCACTCTTCTCCACGAAGGCGTCATCCACTTTGATCTCGCTCATCTCCTTCATCTCCTCGGCAGTCGACTTTATGTTGCTTACATTGTCGCCCGCTTTCTTCAGAGCGTCAGCGGCTTCGCCGGCTTTGCCGATAGCAGAAGTCAGTTTCTCAACCAGCGATACTTCCTTCTCCGGTTCTTCCTTCTTTTCAGGCTCTTCCTTCTTTTCAGGTTCCTCCTTCTTTTCAGGTTCTACCTTCTTTTCAGGTTCTTCCTTCTTTTCAGGTTCTACCGTCTTCTCAGGCTCTAAATCGTTATCAGGTTTCATAATTAATCAGATTTGTGAGAGTTAAAACTATTCTACGCCCTTCCCCCGAGCGGGGGAGGGGAAGAGTCTTTTAAGACTCGGGGGTAGGGGTGGCTATTTGCACAACATTGATTTTCACTGTCTTCGCCGCGTTGCCCTCAGGCTTTGCCACATAAGAACCCTGAGCGAAGAACTGTGCAAGAACACCGCACTCATCGACAGCGAGCGAGCAGACAGTGTCTTCCACTGGGTTTTCGCTTACCTTACCGCTGTCGTCAACACTATACACCTTGATAGCATCAGGCTGGAAATAGCCCTCGTTGTTCTTGTAGGTGATATAAGTTGATCCCGAGCCATTCTTCAGTCTGATGAACTGTTCCGAAGCCCTCAACTCGCCCTCAGCATCGATAGAGTCGATAGATTCGTTGAGAATCTCGAGCACCTTCGCCATACCAGCAGGCATATCATCCTGTTCGGCACGCACATTCACATCCATCGTGTACTCAACACTGTACTTCGAGTCGCGTGTAGATGTAGAATCCTTCTTGCTCGAAACGCTCGCACTCATCTCCATGCTACCCTTCACGAAACCGTAGTTGAAGCCCACCTTCGCCTTTGCCGAAGCACCCACCTCGAGCGATTCACTCTCTGTGGTGGAAGTCGAAGCCGAAGCAGAGATGCTTGCCTTGAAAGCAATATCGATATGCTTCACAGCGAGGAATGGGATAGGGACGATGGTGAGCAGAGGAACGCTCAGCGTCACAGCCTTACCGTTTTTACGGTACTCGAAATTCACATAGATAGCCTTACGCTCGCCGTTCTCATCCTCGGTAAGTCCCACCTTCTGGATATAATCCCAGGTAGTCTGTGCCGCCTTTGCCTGAGCGTCGATACACGCCGACAGTGGAGCACCGATTATCGAACCGAAAGGAATGGCCTGCAGAGCATTGGTAGCCACCTGTGAAGGAGCCGTATCAATTCCTTTTGCCATAAAAAAATCAGGTTTTTATTGGTAATTATTCTGCAAGTTTCACCTCGACCTCAATAAAGTTGTCGGTCTCGCCCTTAGGGTAAATCTTGTAGATACCCTCCTGCGAGAATGAGAATGTCTTTGTCTGGTCTCTCTTGTTGAATATTGCTGAAGGAGCTGTCTTCGAACTTTCTGTGCTGCCGCAATCAAGCAGATCAGAATTGAACTCACCCTGTGGCGACTTGTACTGAGCAACTGTAGAAACAGGAGTGTAATTGCCTTCCTTATCCTTACTGATATAGAGGATAGAATCAGCAACAGAGATTTCTCCGTTTGGATCGCACAGGTCGAGAGCACTGCCGAGCAATTCGAGCACCTTTGCCATACCTGCAGGCATAGAATCCTGGCTGGCATGAACAGCCACATCGATGGTTGCCTCAACACTGAACTTCGAATCCTGAGTACTCTTCGAATCCTTCTTTGTTGAGATAGTACCCTTCATTGTTGTGGTCTTTCTGCGGAAGATACCCGATTTCTTCGTAGTGTTATAGTCAGCCTTGTTCTCTTCCGTTGTCTCTACAGAATTTGATGACGACTCTACACCCGAGATAGTAGCCTTGAAGTTGATGTCGATAGTGTTGATGCCGATGTAAGGAATTGGAACAATCGAGAGAAGAGGAACACTGATGCTTACCTTACGTCCGTTCTGGATGAAAGTGAAGTAAACATAAACTGCCTCAGTCTTGCCGTCAACTTCCTGAAGACCAACCTCATGAATAAAATTGATTGTAGTCTGTGCGGCGTTAGCCTGAGCATTGATACACGCATTCAAAGGTCCACCGATCATGTTATCGAATGGAAGTCCCTGAAGTGTTGACAATGTTTTTTGTGATACACCTGCCATAATATTGAAATTTAGTGTTAATAATTAGGCACTCCTCAAACCGAGTCATACCTGTGTTAAAATATAGATAAATGCTTGATACAATAATAGCTCCTTAATAACTGAATTTTTACTCCTTAATATCGCTTCAAATGCGATGTTTAAATCCTTTCGGCGTTGTAAAGTTATAATGAAATCTTAAAAACGCTTGCAATTTGATAGTATTTTTTTACTTTTTTAACAAAATCCGCACAAATCCCCAAAACGCCCGAGCTTCTGCCCGAGCGTGTGAATATACAATATGTATCTGGCAAGGAGCATAATCAGACTCCACCCGCCCTTACTTTGTAATTACTATTTTGCGGTTCTGGCGCGCATCGCGTTTGCAGGAAACGTGCAGCCACATGGCAGAGGATGATTTCTCGATAATCAACTGATCAAAACAGCAGTTGTCCGTGATCCACAAAGCCCATTCCCTAAGCGTCCTTTCTCCAACTTCACCTCGATGAGAGGCTGTTTGAATGTCGGCCGCTTCGCCTGTCATGTGCTGTGAGTTCCACACACCGCCAACGGCTTTGTTGAGTGCAGCACAACGATAGCCTGAGGATATTATCACTGGTGACCGAATATTCTCGCGCAATGGTTCAAGCACTTGTTCGCAGAGGTTCTTAATATTCGGTATGTAAGCCTCGGGTATTGTATTGTCAATGCCCAATCGAGCGGCTGTTGATGAGCGAGCAAACTCGTTCAGATGAAAATGCTTTGTAAGTTGCATAGTGGGAGGGGAGATTTTAAAAGGCTCGGGCGGTGAGACTCTGTATTTCACTGATTGTTACATCCTGATACTGCTGTCCGTTGTACTCATGGATGGTGAAGCGGAGGCAACCGAAGACGATGTCGCCCGGAGTGAACACCACCTGATTACCCAGCAACACTGCGGCGTAACTATTCTCGTATTTGCCACCGAGTTCCTGAAGAACTACGGTGGACTTTTGTGTAAAGGTACCATCTTGACGGGTGATGGTCACAGCCTCTGTCTGTGAGAGGACTTTGAAGAATTGTGTGTGCATATTTCTTATTGTTATTTGTTATTATTGTAACGCTGTGGTGAAATCATAAGTATCACCCTATTGTTGCTTTATGTAATTTGAGGTTTTGAGATATAATTCACCAGCGGGATCCTTCTTGATATATCCTCGATGTACCCACATACGGAGCATCTGTTGACAACCCTTTTCGTCGAGTCCCTGCTGGCGGCGCACCTCAACAACCTCCTGAGTTGAGAATGAATTAGGAAGAAGTTCAAGCATATTCATTCGTCCGCGACGCTTCTTCACCTGCTCTTTTTCCTTCTCGTTCTTGATGAGATCGCCGAAGAAGTAGCACTTGCACCAGAGGTCATAGTCGAGGCTCCACTGTACGAATTTTTCAATCTCTTTCGTCCAGGTCATATCGCTTGCCACAAACAGCACCATGGCTTTAAGATATGCAATGGTGACTGCTCGGTATGCCATATCCTCATACACCTCGTTGTCGGTCAGTGCTGCCTCGTCAAGACATCGGTCGAGCATCTTCTGCGCCAGCTGTAATGCCTGATGACATTCGATGTTGCCAGTGGCAAGGTTGAGGTTTGCGATGAAAGGCTTCAACTCTTCGGCAAACTTCTCATCATACTTGCCATAGACAAAGCGTTTTGTCTTGTCTGGAATAATGGTGGTGAAGTTCAGACGCGACAGAGTGCCGTCCACCAGTCGTCCACGAAAGAAATCTATTCCCTTCTGAATCGTTGATGAGGCATTCCAATTCCATCGCAGATTCACACGGGCTGTCACCGACTGAGTGCCGACACGTTCCTGACCGTACTTGCCATTATCGAAGCAGAGGCAGATGATCTTGCCCACATCCTTCGTACCGTTGGTCTGGAGTTGCTTCAGGAGGTCGAGTTCTTCGAGGTTGGTGTAAAGATATTTGCCACCCGCATCTTTCATGCGCTGTACGAAGGCGGCATTGGTCATGTCGGATACGAGAACCTGCACGCAGAGGTCGTCGGGGCGCTTGGGCTTCTCCTTGTTGGCACTTGTGTTAGCCGAAGCATCCTTCCAGTCTTGCTCACGCTGACGGTTCCTTTCATCGCGTTCCACAATGTCGGCAATGATGTACTCGATAGGCTTGTTCACAGCCGATTTGCCCGAACTCTGCTTCGCCATGTTCACGCACATAAATGTCGCTTCTTTTTCAGTGCCGTCAATCAGTGTGAATCTCACTCCGTTCAGGTGGGCTGCAAGTGATGGGAACACCGCATTGGCTACTGACGGTTTACATACCTCCGGCACGTTCTTCACCAGATGGGCAATAAGCCGAGGGAGTTTTGATGGCATAGGTGGAGGAAACGCCCCCTCACCGTCTTCCCCCTGAGGGAAGGATTTGGCACGAGCGTTTTCTATGGCACGCTTCACAATCTGTGGCATCACTCTGTTCTGTGAGCGGTTGCAAGCAGAGTCGATTGTACGACGCCATTTCTCGCGTGACTCTCCGTATGTAGGAAGCACCTGTGCAATCCAGTCAGGATCATCGTTGCATACATATCGCAGATAGCATGCCATGGTGAAGATGAAATTGTTGCG
>JAZQOD010000207.1:0-5864 GCA_045627685.1 Prevotella sp.
GGGCATGCAGGCCTCCTTGTTCATGGCGGCCACCCACTATCTGTTCAGGAACACGGTGGGGGGGGGGGCCCTTCGACCGAGCTCAGGACAAACGATGGCCGAAGCCGCCAGGCGAATGAACGTGTCGTTGAGTGCCGACAACGGGCAGTGCCGTTTCGTGACGTTCTGGATGGGTTGCCTCGACTTGCGGAGTGGTGCGCTGGAGTATGTGAATGCGGGACACGACGCCCCCATCGTCGTACGCGGCGGCAAGGTGGATGTACTCTCCGATGCGGGGAACATGCCGCTTGGTGTGGTCGATGCCGCGGAGTTCGTGTCGGGTACGGCCACACTGATGCCTGGCGACATCTTGTTCCTATATACCGACGGCGTGACCGAGGCGATGGATGCCGACGGACATGAGTTCGGCAAGGCGAGGCTGCGCGAGGCGGTGGGGAGCTGTCTCAACCATCAACCATCAACCATCAAAGACAACGTGCTCGACAGGGTGAGGCTTCACTCGCAAGGCATCGACCAAAGCGACGACATCACCATGCTGTGCCTGAGAGCCGCCCCTGATAACGATGACGATAACGATAACAAATAACAAATAAGACTATGGAAATCAAGATTCAAGACAATCTGGAAAACATCACAGCCATCATGAGTGGCAGTTTCGACACATTGGCCGCACAAGAGGCGGAACCATCGGTAATGGAATTCGAATCGTTGGCCTCCAAGCCGATAACCATCGACTGCACGGCTCTCGACTACGTAGCAAGCTCGGGTTTACGGGTTTTCCTCCGCATCCGCAAGGCCTGCGCGGCCCACGGACAACAAGTAACACTGCTTGGGGTGAACGAGAACATCATGGAGGTGCTGAAAGTGACCCACTTCGACAAGATGTTCATCATCAGATAACAATAATGTTATGAATACATATCCATTATCGCAAACACAAATGGGCATATACCTTGCCTGTCAGAATATAGATGAAAACAGCGGAAACTATCAGATAGCATTCCTGCATCATCTCCCTGATTCAATTGACATTACACTCCTTGCAAAGGCACTGACTATTGTGGTTGATGCCCATCCTTACATCAAGTCGAGGATTATTCTTTCCGATGGAATGCCACAATTCGAAGACAGAAGAGATCAGAAATGGAACCCTCGGATCATAGACATCGACTCCATTGATGAGATTAAGCCGGGATACTGTAAGCCAATGGAACTTACGGCAGGCAATGATCTCTTTCAGATGGATATATACAGGACAAAGGAAGGCAACTGGCTGCTTTACAATTTTCATCATCTGATATCCGACGGCACATCGCATTCTGTCTTATACCGTCATCTGAATGAAGTATATATGGCATTAGTGTCTGCCGGCGATTCTCCTCTTGGAGAAATATTGCCTGTGGAGACCGTGAACGGTTTCGACATTGCCCTGAGGGAAGAGGAAGAGAGAGTCTCCGATAAGTATGATACTGCCCGGCAATGGTACCTCAATACTTTCTCGAATTGTATGGATATGGAATCTATTCCGCCCCCTGACGTGTATGCCACTGCGAAGGAACAGGACACACCCTATCGCAAGGTGGAACGCAGACTTGCGCTGAAGTGTTCCGACGTGGCACCAGTGCTGGAAAAATATGGAGTGAAGGAAAGCACACTTCTCACTTCTGCATTCGGTCTTGTGCTGGCTGCATGGACAGCAGATACAAAGGCATATTTCTGCACCATCTGGCACGGACGAAAAGACCGCGACACCCGCAATAGCATATGCATGTGTGTAAAAACTTATCCCGTTTATGTGGATGCGACTCCAGAAACCACTCTGCAGGAGTTCTTCGACACGATGTCGGCTCAGACGAAAGGTGCACGCGAGAATCATGTGTTCGCAATGACAGACTGCGCCCGTGAACTGGGAATACGCACGGACGTAAATTTCGCATACCACGGTGAAGTGGCGGGATTTCACGGATGCCCCCTGAGAATTGGCGACGAAGTAATCGAATCAATAGACTTGAGGACCAATCCAGTTGGACTGAACCTGTCATTTGAACTTTTCAAGAACGGTGGTTCCTATTTCATTCGTGCGGAATACAAAGCCTCCGACTACTCAGAGGCATTCATTAACAACATGATAGACAGTTACTGTGCTGGTGTGAAGTCTCTCATGAATGCAGACACAGTAGGACAGATGGAATTCTGCAACAACGAACAGTTGCAGTTACTGGATTCTTTCAATATAAAGAGTTATCCTGTCTCTGCCGACGAGGACGCTGACCAGACCGTACGGTCACTCTTCCAGCGGGCAGCTAAGCAGTATCCTGACAACATTGCAGCCGTATATAAGGACAAGAAATACACTTATAAGGAGCTTGATGAGCTGACAGACAAGATTGGCGGACTCATCTACAGCAAGGTTAGGGACTGCGGCAAGGAGGAACCTGTGGTATCTATTCTCATCCCGAGAAACGAATACATATTCATCCTGCCACTGGCAGCCATGAAGGCAGGTTGCGCCTATCAGCCACTCGACCCAAGCTACCCGCAGGAGCGACTCAACTTCATGGTGAAGGATGCAGATGCCTCACTGCTCATCATGGCAGATGAATTACGCGACATTATCACCGAATATGAAGGCGAGACACTGCTTACCAGCACCCTCAACCAAGAATCATCACAAAATTATCAATTATCAATTATCAATTATCAATTAACACGCCTCACACCTCAGAGTCTGTTCATACTGCTTTACACCTCTGGCTCCACTGGTGTGCCGAAAGGCGTAATGCTGGAACACCAGAACCTCGTGGCATTCATCAAGTACTATCGCCGTTACTATGACCTCAAACCAGAACATAATGTAGCAGCATACGCCTCCTTCGGCTTTGATGCGAACATGATGGACCTTTATCCAGCCCTGACAACAGGTGCGACAGTCCACATAATCCCAGAAGAAATAAGGCTCGACCTCGTGGCCATCAACGACTATTTCGAGGCGAACAACATCACCCACGGTTTCTTCACCACCCAAGTGGGTGTGCAGTTCCTACAGAACACGGAGAACCACTCGCTCAAGCACCTCAGCGTTGGTGGCGAGAAACTAATGAGCGTGAACCCGGCAGAAGGATATACCCTCCACAACTTGTACGGCCCTACCGAATGTACGGTATTCGCCACCGTTATACCTGTACTTAAGAAGGAACCGAACATTCCTATCGGAAAAGCCAACGACACAGCGACATGCTATGTCGTCGATAAGCACTTGCATCGGCTGCCTGTAGGTGCCGCAGGTGAGCTTATCATCGCAGGTCCCCAGGTTGGCCGTGGCTACCTAAACCGACCAGACAAGACAGCCGAAGCATTTTTCGTCATGGACGGACAGCGGGCCTACCACACGGGCGACATCGTGCGCTATCGTCATGATGGCAACATAGAGTTCATAGGCCGCAAGGATGGTCAGGTGAAGATTCGCGGCTTCCGCATCGAGCTGAAGGAAGTAGAAGCCGTAATCCGTGATTTCAAGGGCATCAGCAATGCCACCGTACAAGCATTCGACGACCCGGGCGGAGGCAAGTTCATTGCCGCATACGTCGTAAGCGACAGCGAGGTAGATATCGACGCCCTTAACAATTTCATTCTCGACCAGAAGCCACCATACATGGTTCCTGCTGTGACCATGCAGATCGACGAGATACCGCTCAATGTGAACCAGAAGGTTGACAGGAAGGCTCTGCCGAAGCCTGAGCCAAAGGCAAAAGCCTCTGGCAGCAACTCTCACGCCGCGCCTCTCAATGCACTGGAGACGGAACTCAAGGCTATCATCGCCTCGGTGGTCAAGACCGAGGACTTTTCAATCACCGACCTACTTGGCTATGTGGGTCTAACATCCATATCGGGCATCAAGCTGGCCACTCTCATATACAAGAGATTCGGAATTCAGGTCGATTCCAGGTCTTTGGCCAGAACCGGCTCGCTGCAGAGCATAGAGAACGACATTCTCAACATGTGGATGAATGGTAGGAACGATAACGATAACGATAACGATAACGATAACGATAACCCTCACCCTTCATCCCTCCCTTCGACCAGCTCAGGACAGGCGACCCCTCAACCATCACCCCTCGCCTCCGCCCCGCTGACCTATCCTCAAACGGGGGTATATCTGGACTGCATGAAAAACCCTGGCACCACCATGTACAATGTACCGGTAATGCTTTCCCTCACCGGCAGCATCCCTGTCGAAGAGCTTCAGAGTGCGGTTGTGGCTACCGTAGAAAACCATCAGAGTTTCCGACTCATATTCGACACCGTGGATGGCGAGATCGGGCAGACACTCGACTGGAACATTCAGGTGGAAGTTCCTGCCTGTGAGATGAATGAATGTGATGTAGATGCATACACGCGCGATTTCGTACGTCCATTCAACCTGGCCCAGGGGCCGTTGTTCCGCTTCGAGATAGTAAAGACCGAAAGCCGTCTGCTTCTGTTCATCGACATCCATCACCTGATTTCCGACGGTGGCTCCATTGACCTTGTCGTCAACGAAATATCCGCACGACTCAACGGGGAGAGGGTGGAGAATGAGGACTATTCGTATCTGCAATTCGCCAAAGACCAAAAGAATGGCGAAGGCGGTGATGAATATATGGCTGCGAAGTCGTTCTTCGACTCCCGCCTGGGCTGCTGTGAGGGTGCCAGCGAGATTACCGCCGACATGCCGAAGAACGATGCCGCAGTCCACACCATTGGCAGGATTTACTGTCCGGTGGATATGGAACCAGTGGAAGCCCTGTCCAAGCAACTCGAAGTGACTCCCATGCATGTATTCCTGGCAGCCGCCTATTACACGGTAAGTCGTTTCGTAAACAACAAGCAAGTCTATTTCGGAACCATCTCCAACGGCCGCAGCAATCTTCGCACTTACAACACCACAGGTATGTTCGTCAACACGCTTGCCTTGAGCAGCGAAATCAAGGAACAGACGGTAGTAGATTACATCAGGGAAACCGCACAGGACTTCACCGACACCATCTATCACGAACAGTATCCTTTCGCACAGATTGCCGCCGACTACGGATTCAAGCCTGAAATAGTGTTCGAGTATCAGGTGGGTGTTCTTTCAGACACAATCGTTCGTGGAGAGAAAGCCGTGTTGAAGGGACTTTCGCTCGATTTGGCCAAGTTCAAGATAAAGATTGTCATCGTCAACTCCGCAGATGGAGGTCATGAAATATCCATAGGATACGACGAGACTTATTACACCCCGGCACTGGCACAGAGCCTTGCCGAGTCGTTGAAGGCCGTAGTAGAACACTTCACCAGCCACCCGGAAGCACTCGTAAAGACAGTGTCGATAATGAGTAGTGAACAGGAGAAGCAAGTAGCCGCAATGCGCCAGACATGCCTTGACCCATCAGCCGTGCGCTTCCCTCTGTTTCACAACTGCATTGAATACTGGGCAGGGCAGACCCCCGACAAGACCGCGCTTGTCGCCTGCAACGAGTCTCTCACATACCGTCGGCTCAACGAGAAAGCAAACATGCTGGCGCACGCGCTGATCAACAAAGGTGTGTTGCCTGGCGACCGCGTCTGCCTTCTCCTCCCTCGGAAGAGTTGGCACATCATCGCCATGTTCGGCGTGATGAAGGCAGGGGCAGCATACATCCCTTGCGACCCCGAGTACCCTGCTGGGCGCATCAGGCTCATCACCGACGACAGCCATGCCCGCTACGTCATCACCACAGCCGACAAGATGGCCGACTACGGCGACCGTGCCCTCGATGTGGAGGAACTATTGAACCCTTCGACAAGCTCAGGGCAAGCTATAAACCCTCAACCCTCAACCCTCAACCTTCAACCCTCAACCCTCA
>JAZQOD010000208.1:0-3680 GCA_045627685.1 Prevotella sp.
TTGAACAGGTTGCTCACCACCAGTTGTTCCACCTCGTTGACGAACTCCTCTTTGGTGACCACGGCTATCTCGTCGATATTCTCATTGTTCTCAAATGCGAATATCGTATGTTCGATGATTTTCTTTCCTGCAACCTTCAGGAACTGCTTCGGCAGAGCCCCACCCAGTCGCGATCCACTACCTCCCGCAAGTATTACTGCTATATTCATATTTCAAGTTTTATATCTCTGAATTGAAACTTTATATTTATTTTTCGTTTTCGTCTTCGTTTTCGTTTATCTCACTGTCACGCTGTCACGCGTCACGCTGCCCTTCGCCACAGTTCCCAGCGTTTTAACGTTGGTTCCTCCTCCCGGGCTTCCCTAATGCGCCTTGAGCGAGATCATCACGCGTTTTGGCATTACGCAAAGGATATCCCACGGCGCGAGGTTCAAAAAACGCAGGCAGTGTTTGAAAAACCGCCATGTTGTTTCCATGCGTTTCATCTTGCCTGTGCGGTAATGGTAATCGGCTCTGCCGAAGTTGCCGTTCTTTGCGATCGTTGCTATCAGTCTGTCGGCATTGCTGTAACTGCTCTTCGCAACGGCATACTGCTCCCATCTCACTCCGAAATATTTCTCCGTCATTGCCACCACAGCGTCGAATGCTTTGCGGTAGCCGATGGCAGTCAAGTCGTGTTGCAGTGTGGCTATGTCCACCAACTGCTTGTATGTTTTTATCTGCACCGCCATGTCAGTGGTCTGTCGCAGGCCTACACCCTCGCCGATGAGGTGTGTCATCCAGTGCTTCATCACGAGCATCATATCCAGTGCCGGCGAGAGCGTCACCACATGCTGATCGGCGGCAGTGAAGTAGGATAGGGCACCACCTTTCAGGTAGTTGTCAATGAGTTTTGAGAAATAAGCCTGGTATCTGTCACAACCAAAGGTCTCCATCTGGTAGTGCATCTCGAAATGCACATCTTTTTTCGAGAACGAGAAATGCTTGTCCACCTCTTCTTTCTCTATCTCCACCTTCCATTCGCGTTCTATCACTTCTATGGCTCTGTCGAAATCCCACTGTGGCACATAGAAGTCCACATCGCCCACGGCACGTCATTTCGCTATGTTGCCGTAGCAACTTGCCACCGCTATGCCTTTGAACACCACATAACTGATGTTGTTCTTTTCCATCAGTCGTGCCAGTCGTGCCACAGCCTTCTGGTGACTGTTGTATAGTGTCTTTATCTTCTCCGCCTGACCCACCCAGTCCATGAGGATAGGCATTGCCGGCATCATCTGTCGTGGCAGTCGTTCTATTCCAGCGAAAGTGATGCCCAACACGGACTGCTGTTCTGCCATCTCGCGGATAGCCTCCCAGTCGATATGTTCCGACAACACCGCCTCCTGCTCACCTGTCAAGGCGAGCCTCAAAAGCGCTATCAGTTGTCGTTCAGTCAGAGACATAATATTTCTTGTTTCTTATTTAGGCTATTTTCCTTCTCCTCACCTCGGGGAGGTCGGGGAGGGGGCTATCGCAGTAGAACTCCTTTCACGAGTTCTCCAATCTTATAAACATACCTCAACGAGATTAGAAGGTAGTTCGAGTACACCCCGTTTTCCTTGAATGCTCGCATGTGGTCTCTGTTAATCTGCTTATGGCTTGCCGCACCACTCGACGACGCACCGCCCATGCGCATGGTGACAAAATCCTTCTGGATATACTGCGTTTTTATCCTGTTCACGAAGATCAACCTCAACAGGTTCTCGAAATCCGCCGCAATCTTATACGAAGTATCAAAGTAACGGTTATCGTCTTCGTATTCGTTTTCGTGACAATGAAAGCCTTCCTTCTTGAGGCTTTCATAGACTTTCTTGCGACAGTAGAAACTCGGATGTGCCGGCATGAATCCCAATCGCATCATCCATCGGCGGAAGCTGCGGCTCGAGTAGTATCTCACCAGTTGTGTGGTGTCATCCTCCTTCACGTAGTGCACATCGCCATATACCGCATCTATCTCCGGTGTACGTTCAAACTGGTCTGCCACAGTCTGGAGAATATCATCTGATGTGTAGAAGTCATCGGAGTTCAGTATCCCCACAACATCACCCGTTGTCGCCGCAATACCCTGGTTCATAGCATCGTATATGCCCTTGTCGCGTTCGGAGATGATACGCATCCTACCCCCGAAGCGTGGCTCATACTCACGACATATCGCCAGCGTGTCGTCCTTCGACCCGCCGTCTTTTATTATCAGTTCGTAGTCCTGATACGACTGTGCCAGAATACTCTCCAGAGTGTCCCTCACCGTCTTTCCGCTGTTCCATGTCGCCGTAATGATACTGATCTTCATCCGTCTTGCAGTAAATGTTATTTGCTGGGGTTGCACTTTGCCTTGCGAAGATACTACAAATTTTTGTATTTACAAAATTTTGCCCCCGCTTTTATCTATTATCCCTGCTTATTCCTATCATTAGCATTTCCCAACACCTTCCTCTTGCCACTTGTTCCTATTGTCACTACCTTTGTGCCATTCAAAACAACAAACCCCTCCTGTCCCCCTTTTGATGTGCGCCCTCCCATTTAAGGGAGGGATGGGGAGGGGCTCTTAATTACAATGATTATGGAAAAGTGGATTTGCAAACAGTGTGGTTACGCACACTACGGAAAGGAAGCACCCGACATCTGTCCACAGTGCGGTGCTCGGAAGTCACGCTTCTACCAGGAAGGCAGAAACGGATGTGGCTTCGGTGTTATTCTCCTCCTCATGATACTGCTGGCAATTGTCATCAGTATCTTCATGAGCTGCTCGTCGCTCACCGTCGACAACTCCCCCGTAGAGGATGTCGATATGAATCGTTTTCTTGGCAAGTGGTATGAGATAGCGCGCTACGACCATAAGTTCGAGCGTGGCATGGAAGAGTGCACTGCCACCTACACACTGCAGAACGATGGCAAACTCGTCATCACCAACCACGGAATGAAGAACGGCCAGTGGGATACCTCCGTCGGCAAAGGCAAACTCACCGATGAGCCTGGCATCCTCCGTGTCTCTTTCTGGGGACCGTTCTATTCCGACTATCGTATAATGATGCTCGCCTACGACTATTCCTATGCCCTTATCGGCGGCAGCACCGACAGTTACTTGTGGATCCTCTCGCGCACTCCAACACTCGACGACTACACTCGCGACCGCATTCTCCTTGAAGCCCGTCGCCGTGGCTACGACACTAACCTCCTCCTCTGGGTATCCCAGCAGCAAAACACCGCAGTCTTTACCCCCGAGTAGACATACATCAAAGCCCTTTCCCTCATAATGAAGAAAAGGGCTTTAAAGTTAGCCACCGTCAGTTAGTTATCGTTCTTCTGACTTTTGCATAAGCAATAATATACTATTTGACACAAAGGTGATTGATTGAAAAAAACAATAAAAACCCCTTGTAGATGTGCAACCCTGTAGGGTTTGATGCTAATCTTGTAAAATTCCACTGGTATGCAAGCATCCCGATGTAATTTCACAAAATCATCATCAGGTCTCTACGAGCCCTTGCACATCTCCAAGGCGATAAACCGAAAATAAAGCGCCATCCGGGAAAAGACTATAAGGTGAGATTTTGAGTAGATTTTAAGTTCAGATTTTGAGCGCAGCGACCCTCAAAAGGAATATCGTCAATTATTATCAGTCAGATTTTTAGTAAAGA